>CBFCWZ010000096.1:0-11389 GCA_965601935.1 uncultured Ilumatobacteraceae bacterium | reverse complement strand
GGCTGCGCGAACAGTGGGACGGCCACTTCATGGTGAAGGGCATCTACCGGGTCGACGAGGCCCAGCGTGCAGTCGACGCGGGCGCCACCGCGATCTCCGTGTCGAACCACGGTGGGAACAACCTCGACGGGGCCCCGGCGCCCATCCGCGTGCTGCCCGCGATCGCCGACGCAGTGGGCAGCGACGTCGAGGTCCTGCTCGACGGTGGGGTCCGTCGCGGCAGCGACGTCGTGAAGGCGCTCGCCTTCGGGGCGAAGGCGGTGCTCATCGGGCGGGCCTACCTGTGGGGGCTCGCCGTCAACGGCCAGGCGGGGGTGGAGAACGTGCTCGATGTGCTGCGCCAGGGCATCGACTCACACCTGCTCGGGCTCGGCAAGGCGTCGATCGATGAGCTCGGCCCCGACGACATCATCGTGCCGCCGGGCTTCTTCATCGAGAGCTGAACGGCTCTACGCCGGCGCCCCGTGGCGCCCTTCCCCGGCTGCGAAGCGTGACGCCCCCTCCAGCGATTCGCCGCTGGCGATCGTGGCCCAGCCCAACTCGGTTTCCCGCGCGAGTGCGGTGCCGAGGTCGGTACCCCACTGTTCGTACGACGAGAGCCGGTCGCTGCGCATGCAGTTCTGCGGGAGCGCGGCCAGCTGCTCGGCGAGTTCGCGGGCGCCGGCCAACGCGTCGCCGGGCTCGGTGAGGCGGTTGGCGAGGCCGAACATGAGCGCCTCGTCGCCGGAGACGCTGCGGCCGGTCAGGATCATGTCGAGAGCGCGGGAGTGGCCGATCAGGCGGGACAGCCGAATCGTGCCGCCGTCCACCAACGGCACTCCCCAGCGCCGGCAGAACACCCCGAACACGGCGTCTCGTGCCGCAACGCGCAGATCGCACCACACCGCCAACTCGAGTCCGCCGGCAACTGCGTGGCCCTCGACGGCGGCGATGCACGGTTTCGACAGCACCCGACGGGTCGGCCCCATCGGCCCGAAGCTGTTCACCATCTCGTCGGGAGCGTGCTGGTCGACCCGGTTGCCGCGGCCATCGGACACGCCCTTCAGATCCGCTCCGGCACAGAACGTGCCGGATGCGCCGGTGAGGATCGCCACCGATGCGCTCTCGTCGGCCTCGAACTCGGCGACGGCAGTGTCGAGCAACTCCGCCGTCGGCCCGTCCACCGCATTGCGTACGTGTGGCCGGTTGATCGTGATCACCCGGACCGCCCCCTCCTTGCCCACCAACACCGCATCGTCACCCATGACGCACCTCCCTCGTGCCCACTCTCGCGCGCTTCTGGGGCGGATTCGTTCCGGATGCCGGAACCGAGCCGCCCCAGAACTGGTGGGGTGTCAGCTCCCGGCGGATTCGGCGAGGTGTTTGACGCCGTCGACGGTCTTTTGCATGTTGCCCCGGTGCTCCTCGAGGCGGCGGAAGATGATGCGGGGTTCCTTCTCGGGCATCGCCTCGATCGCCGGGGTGAGGCCAGAGGGACCGGGGCCGAGCCCCACGTGGAAGCGCAGACGGGTGGCGCCGGCGATCGAGGACAGCTCGAATCGCCACCGGGCCCCGGGGTCCTCCACGCTCACGACGCACCACCCGTACTCCTTCTCGGGCTCGTAGTGGGTCACGTGGCATTGGACCTCCCACTCACCGACCACCGGGTGCTTGTTGGAGCCGATGAACCTCGCCCCGAGTGAGGGGCCGTCGAACCCCTCCTCCCATCGGGCCCCCTGGAACTCTTCGCTGAACCGGGCCGGCATGTTGATGTCCGAGACGAGCTCCCAGACCGTCGAGACGGGAGCGTCGATGTCGGTCTCGACGACCAGCCCTGGCCCGTCCGACATGGTGGGCGGATCGCTCGGTCCGCGTTCCCAGGTGTGGCCGTAGCTGT
Source organism: uncultured Ilumatobacteraceae bacterium (assembly GCA_965601935.1). Taxonomy (GTDB): domain Bacteria; phylum Actinomycetota; class Acidimicrobiia; order Acidimicrobiales; family Ilumatobacteraceae; genus CBFCWZ01. Next base: position 9,513 of record CBFCWZ010000096.1, on the reverse strand, counting down.
CGATTCCGGTGATCTCGCGGGCGGGATACCGCGGAGCGGTCCTGAAGTCGGTGCCCTTGGTCCATGCCACCGGGATCATCGCGATCGGGGTGTTTCCCTCCGGGATCGACAACAGTTCGCAGAGTTCGTCCTGCTTGGCGAGGATCGCCGTGGTCCACGCCGTGCCGAGGCCGCGGGCGCGTAGGGCGACGCAGAAGCTCCACACCGACTGGATCACCGAGTCGAACAGGCCGGGCTTGCCGCTCCCGTCGTGGCGGCCGATGATCGTGGGGATCACGATCGCCGGCACCTCGGCGAGGTGTTCGGCGAGGTGGGCCGCCGACTTCATCACCTTCTCGTTCGGGTGACTGGTGCCTGCCGTCCGATCACGCATCTCGATCATCCACCGGCCGCCGGTCTCCATGTACAGCTCGGCGATCTTCGCCTTGACCCGCGGGTCCCGCACGACGATCCAGCGGCGGCTGCCCTGATTGCCGCCCGACGGCGCCTGCTCGGCGACGTCGATGCAGTCGTAGATGATGTCGTCGTCGACCGCACGCTCCAGGTCGAGCCGCAGCCGGACCGCCCGGGTGGTGGTGAGCGCGGCGTCGACGGACTCGATGTCGATGTTCATGTGACCCCCAGTTGTCGGTGTTGCGCGGAGCCTACGACCCGGGGTCGGGTCGGTCGCATCCGGCCGATGACGACCTGGGGATAACCGGTGCGTAGCCTCGCTCCGTGGCGGTCGAGCACGACACCTCAGCGGATCCGGCCGCAGACGACGAGCGGTATCGGCGCCAGCTCCTGCTCACCGTCATCGCTGCGGTCACCGTCTTCTCGTCCTCGATGACGATCGTGTCGGCCTCGCTGCCGACGATGGCGGAGGACCTCGACTCGACCGAATCGTTCCTCAGCTGGAGCGTGACGGGGCTCTTCCTGGTGATGGCGGTCGCCACGCCCGTGCTCGGCCGTCTCGGCGACATCCACGGCCATCGCCGGGTATTCCTGGGCGGGGCCATCGTGCTGGGTCTGGGTACGGCACTGTGCGCCGTCGCGCCCACGGCTCTCGCCTTCGTGGCGGCGCGAATGGTGGCGGGGGCGGGGATCGCGGCGACGATGCCGAACGGGATCGCGCTGATCATGGATGCCTACCCGCTCCACCGCCGGTCGCAGGCGATGGGGTGGTGGTCGATGGCGATGACCGGCGCACCGGTCATCGGGCTGATCATCGGCGGCCCGCTCATCGAGGCCTTCGGCTGGCGCGTCGTCTTCGTCGTGCTGACCCCGATCTCCCTGGTCGGGATCTTCCTGTCGTGGAAGGTGATCCGGCCGTCGACACGGGGGCCGCACGTGCCGATCGATGTGGCGGGTGCGCTCTCGCTGGCCACGGCCACGCTGTCGTTCCTGCTCTTCCTGGAGCGAGGTGGGTCGGCCGGGTTCGGGGATCCGCTGGCGGTGGCACTTCTCCTGCTGGCTGTCGGGGCGCTCACGACGTTCCTCCGCGTCGAGCGCCGTGTTCCGGCGCCGATGCTGCGGCTCGAGTACTTCCGGCGGCCCAACTTCCGAGGTCCGCTCATCGCCCAGCCGACGGCCCAGTTCGCCTACATGGGCGGGTTCCTCATCGCCCCGCTCCTCCTCGACGAGCTGTTCGGCTTCACGGTGTCGGGGATCGCTCTCGTCCTGCTGTTCCGGCCAGGCGTGTACAGCGTGATGTCACCCGTCGGCGGGCGTCTGGCCACCGTGACCGGAGAGCGCTCGATGATCATCGCCGGGTCGGTCCTCATGACGCTCTCGATGGTCGCGTGGGGGATCGCTGCGCTCCAGGAGAATCTCGCCTTGGTGATCCTCGGGCTGGTGCTCTCCGGGCTGGCGATGGGTCTCGCGTCTCCGTCGTACTCGACGGCGGTGGCCGGTTCGGTCGAGCCGAAGGATCTCGGGACGGCGAGCGGCATCAACTCGACGATGATGAACATCGGGATGCTCACCGGGATCCAGGCAATGTTCACGGTCCTGGGCGACGGTCGGGAGCCTTCGGACTTCGCCACCGTCTTCTTCTTCGGCGGAGCAGTTGCCGCGATCGGGGTGGTCGGAGGCCTCATGGTGCGCTCCACGTATCACACTGCACCGACTGAGTGACATCGGTCACACTCCCATCGTCGTCGCGAAAGCCCTGCTCAGAGAGGTCGTCGGGGAGGGCCCTCAGAGTCCTCGACGACTCTGAAGAGATCTCCCGATTCTCTCCACACGGCCTCCAAGACTGAGTTCGGCCCGATCCGTACCGTCGTCCACATCAACAGGAACGACACAGGAGAGATCGCCATGAACACCCGCCCCGTCTCCCAGAACCACCGCAACGACGACGACCGCAACGCCTTCGCCACCGAGTACGTGTCGGTCGGGAACACGACCATGCCGGTCGCCCGGCCCCTGCCGAAGCGCCTGCTGGGCATCTGGGCCCACCCGGATGATGAGGCCTACCTGTCAGCGGGCCTCATGGCCCGGGTGGTTGCAGCCGGTGGCTCCGTCACCGTCGTCACCGCCACCCGCGGCGAGAAGGGCACCGACGACCCCTCCGAGTACGACAGCGACGAGTTCGGCGCCGACCGCGAGCAGGAGCTCCGGGCCAGCCTCGCCGAGCTGGGCGTCCACGACGTCCGCTTCCTCGGCCTGCGCGACGGCGAGTGCGACTTCGCCGACGGCCGGCAGGTGGTCCGGGACATCGTCGAGATCGTCGCCGACGTCGAGCCGGACACCATCGTCACCTTCGGCCCTGACGGCATGACCAACCACGACGACCACAAGGCGGTCTCGCGGTGGGCCACCGAGGCCTGGCGCCGGACCGCGGTCACGAACCTCTACTACGCGGCCGTCACGAACGACTTCCTCACCCGCTTCCACGCCATCCACGAGAAGATCGGTGTCTACGGCGAGTTCCCGACCGGCCGTCCGCCGGCCGTGTGCCGCCGGGACGTGGCGATGGAGGTCAGCCTCGACTCCGAGGAGCTGGCCACGAAGCGCCGGGCCCTCGGGCGCCATGCGAGCCAGACGACCGGTCTGGCCGAGATCATGGGCGAGGAGCTCTACACCAACTGGTGGGGGGCCGAGGTCTTCCGCCGGCCGACCTGGGCCGAGACCCAGGAGTGCCCCACCCCGACCTGGATGAAGTCCGCACCGCGGGTCGAAGAACTGGCAGCAGCGTGATGAGTGTGATCGCACAGAGCCGTCCGACGGAGGCGGTCGCCGGCGTCGCAGCGTCGCCGGCCGACCGCACCCTCCTGCGCCGAACGATGCTCGAAGGGGCTCGTGACATCACCCCGATGGTGATCGGTGTGGCCCCCTTCGGCCTCGCGATCGGTGCGGCGATCGGTTCCTCCAGTGTCGGGACCGCCGAAGGACTGGCCAGTGGCCCGGCGATCTTTGCCGGAGCCGCCCAGCTCTCGGTGATCCAGATGCTCGACAGCGGAGTCGCCCCGGCCGTCATCGTCCTCTCGGCGCTGATGATCAACGCCCGGCTCCTCCTGTACAGCGCCTCACTGGCACCCTGGTTCAGGGGCTCCTCGCTTCCGCAGCGCCTGCTGCTGGCGATCCCCGTGATCGACCAACTGCACTTCACCTGCACCCCTCGCTTCGAGCAGGGCGACCTCGACCGCCAGGGGCGTGTCGCCTACTTCACCGGGGCGGCGCTCTTCCTCACCTCGACCTGGGTCGCCACCCAGACGGTCGCGATCCTGGCCGGGGCGCGGGTTCCGGAGTCCGTGGGACTCCACGTGGCGGCTCCTCTCGCGCTCGCAGGGCTGCTGGCCAAGTCGCTCGCCGACAGCAAGGCGGTCGTCGCCGCCGTTGCCGGCGGTGCGGTCGCTGTCGTCGGAGCCGGACTGCCCTACAGCAGCGCGGTTCTGGTCGCCACCCTCGTCGGTGTCGCCGCCGGAACCACCGTCAACTACGTCACCGCCCGCCGTGGCGCCGACGTCGGATCAGAAGGCGCGGCGGTCCGATGAACGCCTGGATCGTGATCCTCGCCGTCGGTGCGGGGACCTACCTCTTCCGAGCCAGCATGTTCGTCGTCCTCGGACAACGGAGCCTGCCGGCCTGGACCACCACACCGATGGGGCTCGTCGCACCCGCCGCCGTCGCCGCGCTCGTGGCGTCGCTCCTCTTCACCAGCGGCGGCCAGATCGAGGCCGTCCCGGCAGCGGAGATCGCCGCCGTGGCGGTCGGGTTCCTGGCGGTGCGCCGGAGCGGGAACGTGATGCACGCCTTCGTCGCGGGCATGCCGGTCGTCTGGATTCTCGACGCCGTACTCATCTGATCCCCCCACCCCGCCCCACCCCGCGCCACCCCATCCCACCCTGCCCCACACGGCCTCGCGAGGGCGTTGAGACGAAGAACACAGGACGGTGGCTCGTCGACGGCTGTTCCGAACCGGCACACTGTGAGGCGTGGGGATCCGTTTCGGGGAGTGTGAGGTCGACCTCGACCGCATGGAGGTGCGGCTCGATGGCGAACTGGTGTCGATCGAGCCACAGGTGTTCGACGTGCTGGCGTACCTTCTCGAACACCGCGACCGCCTCGTCACGAAAGAAGAACTGCTCGACAACGTCTGGGGCGACCGCTTCGTGAGCGAGTCGGCTCTCACGAGCCGGATCAAGTCCGCCCGGCAGGCGGTGGGCGACAACGGACGTGACCAGGCGGTCATCCGCACGGTGCACGGACGCGGCTACCGCTTCGTCGCCGAGGTCCGGGAAGCCCAGCCCGCGGCGGTCGCCGCATCCGCGACCACGAGCGAGTCGGAGAGTTCCGGTGGCTCGTCGGGCTCCGACCACGGTTCGGGCGAGAGCGACGACTGGCCCCTCGTCGGCCGGCACGTCGAGCTGGCCGAGCTGAACAGGCTCTTCCACGACCCGGGCTGTGGGGGCATCCTGCTCAGCGGGCCGATCGGCATCGGGAAGACGCGGCTCGCCACCGAGTGCATCGCGCTCGCCGATCAGGCCGGGTGGCCGACCGCCACGGTTCACGGCCAGGCCGAGGCCGGGGTGATCCCGCTGGCGTCCATGGCCCATCTGCTTCCGCCCGACGTGCTGAACACGCCCAACCACGACGGCGAAATGGCCCGGGCCGTGGTGTTCCAGCGGGCCCGCGAGGCGCTCGAGCTGCTGGCGGGTGGCCGCCGGTTGGTGCTCTTCGTCGACAACGTCGACCGGGTCGACGACCTGTCGCGGGCCCTCCTCGGTTCGCTCATCGGTGCGGGAACTGCGTTCGCCGTCATGACGCAGCGCACATCTCCGGGTGACGCCGTCGTGATGGAAGAACTCGTCCGCTCGACGCGGGTCGCCCACATCGAACTCGACCCGCTCGACGACACCGACCTCGATGTCCTTCTCTACCGGGTCCTCGCCGGCCCGATCGAGATGGCCAGCCTCGACCAGCTCACGTCCGTGTCCGAGGGCCGTCCCGGCGCCCTGCAGCAGATCGTGCGGAGTTGCCTGAGTACTCGCACGCTCGAGCGACAGTCCGACGTGTGGCGGTTGGTCGGCCCTCTGCAGCCGAGCGTCGGGATCGCCGGCGCCGCCCAGATCGCCATCGCCGACCTCGAGCCCGAGGTGCGCCGCGCCGCCGAGTTGCTCGCGGTCGCGGAGGATCTCGATCTCGACCTCGCCTCCGAGCTGGTGGGTGTGGACGCCCTCGACTCCCTCGACCGGCTCGGACTGCTCGCCGTCACCGAAGACGCCACCGGGGCCCGGGTTTCCCTGGCTCACGCCCACATCGCGATCCTGCTTCTCGACGCGCTCGGCCAGTTGCGGCTGCGGCGTCACAAGGGAGATCTCGTCGCTGCGATGGCCCATGCGCAACTCACCGAGGAGGACGATCTGCGGCGGATGAGGTGGAGGGTCGAGCTGGGCGAGGAGGTGCCGCGCAGTGATGTCCTCGATGCCGCCCGTTTCGCAGTGAACGACGGGGACGTCACGACCGCGGAGATCCTGCTCGACCACCTGGCGGCGAAGGACGCCGATGCCGACGTGGTGTACCTGAGAGCGGAGCTGTGCTGGCGCCGGGGGCAGATGAGCCGTGCCGAGCAGTTGCTCGATTGGCTCGATCTCTCCGAGCTGGAGCCGCTTCGAGCCGCATCGGCGGCCAGGCGTCAATCCACGCTGCTGTTCCACATCCGCGGGCGGTTCGGCGAGGGGCTCGACCTTCTCGAGTCGCGATTCAGCGAGTTCGGGGACGAAGCCGAGCTGCTCCTACGAGCACACTGGGTCGGCCTGAACTCGTTCTTCGGCCGCGCGCTCGACGTGATCTCCGAAGGCGAGTCGCTCCTGCCGAAGCTCGACGGTGCCCCCGAACTCGAAGTGCTGCGCAGTCTGGGCCAGGCCCACATGCTCGCCGGCTCGATCCACGAGGCCCTTCGTTATCTCGACGAGCACGAGCGGAAGTCGGCCGGCCTGGCCCCGGGGGTCGCCATGGCGGGCAACGAGACCGCCATCGCCGCACAGATCTCGTCGCACATGGAGTACGGCTCGATGCAGAGGGCGATCGAACTCGTGCGGCTGCACCTCCCGGTCGGGCGCCGCACGATGCTGGCGTGGCTCCCGATGACGGCGGCACGAGCCGAACTCGCGGCGGGCCGACCCCGCGCCGCCCGTGAACTCATCAGCACACCTCTGGCGGCCGTCCAGCGCCAGAATCTGATCTTCCACGAGCCGCTGATGACCGCGATCTACGCCCAGACCTTTGCCCACACCGGCGACCTCGAGCGGGCTCGTCGAGAAGTCACTCCGGTCGAGTCGATGATCGACGGGCTCGACGGTCAGCTCAAGTTCGCCCTCGCTCTTGCGGCAGCCGATGTGTGGACCATGGTCGGCGACCACGACCACGCGCTCGAACTGCTCCGCACGGTTGCCGATCGTGCCGGCGAGTTGGGAACCGTGGTCTCGGAGGCACGCATCCGCGCTGCCATCGCCGCACTCGACGACGCTTCGGCCGAGGTGGAGAGGGTCGAGGCGCTGGCCTCCGCGATCGACGGGCCGTACTGGTCGCTCCGCGCCCGGCACGTGCGAGCCATGGCCGACGGGCACGAGGTCGGCCCCGAGTTCGAACTCGAGTACCGGCGGATGGGTCACAACCATCTGGCCGATCTGCTGCGCGAGATTCGCTGACGAACCGGCGCGCTCAGGCGAAGAGCTGGTCGCTGGCGCCTTCGCGCATCACGTCGGCGATGAGGCGGTAGAGCTTCTGCCACGCCCGCTGATGCTCGATCGTCCAGTCGTCGCCCACCTGCTCGGCGACGGCGGTGATGAGGGCCGCGCCGACAGCCTCGTAGTCGCTGAAGCGCACCCCGTAGCCGGCGTGCCGGGAACCCAGACCACGGGCACGAACCATGAAGGCGTCGAGATCCTGTGCCGCGCCGACGAGAAAGACGAGCTCGTCGACGAGCTTGCCCTTCTGTTCGGTCATGGCGGTGGGGAACAGCGCCCGGGAGTCCGGAGCGATCTCGAACAGCGTGCTGTAGAACGAGTCCGCGAACGCGTCGGCGTCGGTGCACACGACGTCGGCGCTCTCGGTGACGAGGGCCAACTCCTCTGGGGTCACAGTGCCACCGTAGCCGTGTCGCCGACCTGTGTAATGCTCGGCAGAGGCGGATCCACAGGAGGATGTGATCATGGCGACAGACGACGAGGCATCGAGGACGAGCCCGCCTTCTCTTCCCGTCGAGCGGGGACCAGAGCGATGGCGGGGTGCACGGGTGCTCGCTCTCGGTGTCGCCCAGGCGGTCGCGTTGCTCTTGATGGCCGCTCTCCTCGACAGTCTCGAGGTCAACGGCTTCCTCACGGCGTTCGGCCTCGTCATCGTCATCGGGCTGTTGTCGTCGTTGGTGTGGCCGACCGTCGTGCGCTTCGCGATGCCGGTGGTGCTGCTCACCGTCGGTCTCTTCACGTTCGTCCTGAACGCCGGCATCGTCTGGCTGGCCGGCGAACTGGTCGGCGGCGTGTACGTCCGCAGTTTCGCCACCGCACTCGGGATTGCCTTCGTGCTGTCGGTGGTCAACCTTCTGGTGGGCGGGATGCTGCGGATCTCCGACGATCACGTCCACCGTAGGCGTGTCGTGGGGCGGATGATCCGCCGCCTCGGCGACGTGGAGGAGACCGACGTCCCCGGGTTCCTGTTCATCCAGATCGACGGCCTCGGCCACGACGTGCTCGAGGAGGCGATCGAGTCAGGCCACGCCCCGTTCCTCGGCCGGCTGGTCGAGGGCGGCACTCACCGGCTGTTGGAGTGGGAATGCGACCTGTCCTCCCAGACCGGAGCGATGCAGGCGGGGATCCTGCTCGGCGACAACTCGAACATGCCCGCCTTCCGCTGGTACGAGAAGGAGACCGGAAAGATCCTCGTGTCCAACCGCCCGCAAGACGCGGCCGAACTGGAGGAGCGCCAGTCGAGTGGTGTCGGGCTGCTCGTCGACGGAGGTGCGTCGCGGGGCAACGTCTTCTCCGGTGATGCGCCCGACACGATGTTCACGTTCAGCACGGTCATGAGCAAGCCGCTCACCAGCCGGCGCGAGTTCGCGTTCGTGATCGCGACGCCCTATGCGTTGTTCCGCATCATCGCGTTGATGGTGGTCGAGATCGTGCGGGAGTGGCGGGAGGCGTGGACCGCTCGTCGGAAGAAGACCGAGCCGAGCATGCACCGCGGCGGGATCTACCCCGTCCTGCGCGCCGGCACCACCGTGGCTCTCTCCGAGGTGACGCTGTCGCTGCTGATGGCCGACATCATGCAGGGCTACCCATCGGCCTACGTCGACCTCGTGGGATACGACGAAGTCGCCCACCACTCCGGACTCCGGGCTCCCGAGGCTCTCGATGTGCTGCGCCGGGTCGACGACCAGCTGGCCCGCCTGCTCACCGCGCTCGACGATGCACCCCGTCCCTACTACCTGGTGGTGCTCTCCGACCATGGCCAGACCCAGGGCGCCACCTTTCTCCAGCGTTACGACGAGTCCCTGCCCGATTGTGTCCGTCGGCTCGCCGAGGTGCAGGTGGCGGCGCCGGTGCTCGCCGAGGAGGGGTGGAACAACGTCAACGGGCTGCTCACCGATGCCGTGGCGGAGGATTCCACCCTCGGCAAGGCGGTGAAGCGGGTCACGAAGTCGCGCCAGCGCGACGGTGAGGTCGTGCTCGGGCCCGACACAGAGCGCGACGTCAGCACCGCCGACGGTGAGATCATCGTGTTGGCGTCGGGGAACCTCGGCCTCGTGTCGTTCCCCTCGATTGCAGGACGGGCCACGCGGCAGGACATCGACGCGCGTGCCCCGGCCCTGCTGGAAGGATTGCGCACTCACCCCGGGGTCGGTTTCGTGATGGTGCGCGACGAGGTGCAGGGCGACGTGCTCCTCGGCCCTGACGGGTTCCGCCGGCTCGATACCGACGGGGAGGACGCCGTCGTCGGAACCGACCCGCTGTTGCCGTTCGGGCCGAACGCCGCCCAGCACCTGCGGCGCACGAGTGGTTTCGTCAACTGTCCGGACCTGGTCGTGAACAG
>CBFCWZ010000095.1:0-11494 GCA_965601935.1 uncultured Ilumatobacteraceae bacterium | reverse complement strand
GATACTGGAGCTGCAGGTGTGTTGATGCCGTTCGAGGTGGGCAGTCAGTTCCGGCGTCGGTAGCGACTGGCGCGCGGTGCGCAGAGCCGGCCTGCGCACCCGATCGTGATCCGCCTCCGTTTCGGGTAGGCCGAATGACCTGAGCCGACGCCGTGTGGCGGATTGCCTGGAAGTTCGAGTCTCTGGAGCCGACGTCGCCGATCTCAACGACGTGGCGCCGGCCGAGGTGAGTCTCGTTTGGTCAGGCGCGGGCCTCGTAAACGATGTTGAACGGGGTCTCGGCGACGCGACGGAAGTGCGAGTAGCCCGCCTCTGTGAACACGGCCGACATCCCGGGCTCACCCGCCTGAGCGCCCATCCCGCGGCCGACGTCCTGAGACAACGAGTTGGGTGTGCAGAGGACGGTCGAGCCGCCGTAGAGCATCTTGGCCGTCGGGAGGCCGTGGTTCGTCACCTTGTCGCCATGGGCGAACGGTTCGACGAGCATCACGGTCCCACCGTCGTTGAGTTGTCCTTTGGCGTGAGTGGCGATGCCGACCGGGTCGCCCATGTCATGCAGGCAGTCGAAGAAGCAGATCAGGTCGTACGATCCGCGGAAGGCGTCGGCGGCGGCCACCTGGAAATGGACGCGGTCACCGACGCCGGCGATGCCGGCACCTTCACGAGCGACGTCGATCGACGGCGCGTGATAGTCGTAGCCGTAGATCGCTGAACCGGGGAACGCCTGGGCCATCACCACCGAGGAGATCCCGTGGCCGCACCCCACGTCGGCAACCGTGGCGCCCCCGGCGGCGAGCTTGTCCGCAACTCCGTCGAGCGCCGGGATCCACTCGGTTGCGAGGTGGTGCTGGTAGCCAGGGCGGAAGAACTCGGCCGTCCCGCGGAACAAGTGGTCGCTGTGCTCGCCCCACCCGAGCCCACCGTCGCTGCGGAAGGCGGCAGCAACCTTCTCGAAGTCCTCGAACATCGAGACCACGGCGATGGTTCCCCCGGCGACGAACACCGGTGACTGTCGGTGCGCCAACGCCATCGCGTGCTCCGCGGGCAACGCGTACGTGCCCGCGTCGGCGTCGTAGTTGACGTAGCCGGCCGATGCCTGCTGGTCCAGCCACTCCTGGATCAAGCGCACATTGCAGCCCGTCGCCTCGCCGAGCGCGGCGGCATCCATCGGAGCCCCGGCGGACATCGCGTCGTAGAACCCGAGTTCGTCACCGAGACTGACCATGAGAACGGTGGCGGCACCCCCCATGTCGTTCAGGAACGTCCCCATGAACTGCTCCAGACGACCCTCGTCGATCTCCATCGCACACCCCCGTTGCGTCGCGGACCGTCCATGGTGAGTCTCTGAGGGACGGCACGTCAACCGTGGGTGACACACGGCACAAGAACCCACGACATCCGACCCGTCACCGATCGGCATACCTGTGGAGCGTTGAACCCCGCAAGAGCGTGTTGGCAGCGAGAACTTCCGCGACGGGGTCGTGCTGCCGATCGGCATCGTGTCGCTGGTACTCGGCGGCTGTCACGTCGCACTCCGGCTGGTGGAGACCGGTGTTGTTCGAGCATCGGAGCCTGCCGAACTGGCTGCTGATCTGGCCAACCGTGGCCGTCGTGTCGATGATCGTCAACATCGCCGTGAACTCCGACCAGTGGGACACCGACTTCTTGATCACGGTGTTCATCGGGTTCGCGTTCATTCGAGGCCGTAGGCGCCGGTGAGGTCGGGGAACGCGGCGAGTGCCGGCCCGACAGTGGCGAGGAGGGAGCCCGATTCGTTGACGAAGGCGACGTAGGTGGCGCCGGAGTCGGGTTGGTGGGCGGCAATCGAGTTCCAGCCGAGGATGTCTCCGGTGTGGCCGTACCAGCCGTTGCCGAAGTCGATGAGGCCGAGCCCGTCGTCGATGCCCTCGGCCAAGGGACCAGCTTCGAGTCGCTGTGCAGCCAGTTCGGGCGGCACCAATTCGTTGCCGAGGCCGGTGGCGGCCCACGTGCCGAGATCCTCGATCGTGGAGTACATCGACCCGCCCGTACCACCCCAGTTCGGGTTGTACGACGACACGTCCCCCAGCGGTTCGACCTCGACCCCTTCGGCCTGTATCGCTGCAGCGGCGAACTCATTGACGTACCCGGCGCTCGACGGATCGACCATGTCGAAATCGTCGGCAACCGTCAGCGCCGTGGTGGTCAGACCCTCCATCGCAGCCTCGTCGATCAGCGCGGTATCCGCCTCGCTCATCGGAGCAGTCGGCAACTCGACACCAGCCGACTCCCCGGAGTCGTCATCGGTCGGCGCGTCAGCGGTCGGTGCCGACTCAGCCGCCGAGGCGTCAGTCGAGACCGTGTCCTCGGCTGTGTCGTCGTCGCTGCACGCAACCGCAACCAGCGCCGGGCACACCGCTCCGACCGAGACGTCGAGCGGGTTCCTTCGTTCCATTTCTCATGTCCGGGCAGGGTAGGGCTGTGAACCGTCGGGTCATCGCTCCGCCCAGGGAAAGGGTCGACAGGTCCGACACCGACACCCCTGCCACCTGACGTCCGGTCTGTCGACTGGATCGTCGGTCGTCGAGATCGCTCCCACCGTGGAGAACGAGAGGATCGCAACCGTCGAGTTCGGTCCGACGAGGAGCTGCCCCGACGAACCGAGGATGGCGTAGCCGATGATCGCCCCCAGCCCCGCGTAGAGACCGGTCTCGGGAGGCATCCCCGCGAGGTCGGGCGTGCTTGCCGGTGACCAGGGCCGGACGCGGCCAGGACCGGTCGTAGGTCGGCAGCCGCTTCGCGATCGGGATCATGTGAGCGCAAGCTGCACGAGCAGGCTCGTGGTGTCGTAGAAGACGTGCACGTCGTCGAACACCACCTGCGGCGAGCCCTCGGCCGCCTCGTCAGTGCTCACGTGTCCCATGAGCGCGCCGTCCAGCGAAATCCTCTGACCGGTCGCTTCGATCGTGGCCCAGTCGACCGGCAGCGGTCCCGTGTGTGTCGCCTGGAGGCGCCACTCGGCGGCGATCGAGTGGTCGGCCACGACGATGGTCTCGATGGTGACGGCGATGTCGGTGAACGCGGGCCAGCCGACGCAGACCGCGCCGACAAGTCCAGCGATGTCGGTCGTGTCCGACGTCGGAGTGCGAGCGTGGACCGACGGCGAACAGGTCGAGCGGAGGACTCGGTCGTCGCCGGCCGCCATCGCCTCGAGGAGTGAACCGGTCAGCTCGAGAGCACGATCCGCCGCCACAGCGACGGCCGGACCGGAACCGACTGCGACCCGCCGGTCGTGGGGTCGGCGAATGGTGCCGGGCCGGCGCGTGTTGCGGGTCGCCGCCTCGGCAAGGCGGGCAAGTCGGTCGTCGATGTCCAGCAGGGGCATGTGATCCGAACCTTCGGTCAATGGGCGGCGGCCGCTTCGATGCCGATGATGACCAGCCCGACGGCCAGATTGCCCAGACCCGCGGCGGTCGACCACACCCACCCTTTTCCGCGGTGCCGGCCGATCGTCGCCCCGACGCCGAACAGCGTCGCGAGGGTTCCCGCGATGACGATGTTGTACGCGGCGCGGTCGGTGATGACACCGGCCTCGCCGAGCGCGAACACCCCGACGGCGACCGCTGCCGGGATGCCCAGGGCGAGCTGATCGACCACGGTCGACACGATGATCGTGAGGTGCGGTCTCTTCGGCTCCATGGACGCCGAGGCCACCAGCTGGCTGTACGAGTGGGCGAACACGAGCACCAGGGCTCCGGCGCCGACGAGCACGATCGCGGTCCGCATGTCTTCGTCGTGTGTGCTGAGTTCGCCGACGACCGCGGCCAGTACGATCAACCCGTAGATCGCGTGCGCCAGCCGGTGGACGACGTGGTCGCGGTGTTCGTCATGAGGTGGAGGGGTCGCAGCGAATGCGAGTGCAGACATCGGTGGTTCAACCTGTCGGCCTGAAAGCGGGGGCGGCATCCACCTGGACATGATCGTGACGACGCCGGCAGGAGAGCTATCCACCTTCGGAACTCGCTGATGCGGGACGCGGCGCGGCACAACTCGCCCGGCACATCTAGGATCCAGGCTTCGTCGGTCGCCGCCCGCGGGACCGTCAGCAGGAGCGCACAATTGGAGGATCAACAGCCGGCCGTTTCCGTGTCCGCCACGAGCATCGACGCAATCGAGACGGCGGTCGCCGGTCTGCCGATCGAGGTCCAGCGGCTGACGACGCAACCCGGCGCCGTCGGGTTCACCGCGACCACAGTCGGCGACGTCAGCGTGCTCGCCGGCGAGTTCGGCTTCCCGATCGCAACGTGCGGCGACATTGCGGGCGACACCCTCGTCGTCGCCCTGCAGCTCGAAGAGGGTGAGGGGACCTGGGACGGTGAGGAGTTCTCGCTCGACCGTGCCTGGTTGTACAAACCCGGCTCGGAGCACTCCGGCGTCGGTCGCGCCGAACCCGGACACCGGCCACCACGTTTCGCCACGGTGTCCCTCCCCCATGCCGTGCTGCCGCACGACCGCGCGCGGCGACGGAACCCGATGGTGCGCGACGAGCGGGTCAGAGCCCTGCGAGGTCTGGTCACCGACCTCCTCGACGCAGCCGACCGCGGTGGGTTGGCCGACGGCCGGGGCCACCGGGCCGAGCGCGAGATCATCGACGTCGTCACGGCCTTGGAGAGCCGCCGGACGGTGAGACCGATCGACCGGACATCGGCCGTGTGGATCACCCAGGAGTGCCTCGCGCTGGCCGAGTCGCTCGACCTGTTGCCGTCGTCGGTCGACCTGGCTGCGGGCATCGGTGTGTCGGACCGATGGGTGCGAGCTGCGTTTCGCAAGGTGTACGGAGTCTCGGTGTCGAGTTTCTTCCGGGCCAGGGCGATCCATGGCGCCCACCGCGAACTGCGCTCGGCGACGCCCGCATCGACGACGGTCACCGAGGTGGCGACGCGCTGGGGCTTCTGGCACCTCGGGAGGTTCTCGGCCACGTACCGGGCCTACTTCGGGGAGCTGCCGAGCGACACGCTTGCCCGCCGCGCCTGACGCGTCGCGTTCCGTTTCTGGATATTGCCGGCTCGGTCGATCGATCAGAGTGGCGGAGGAGCAACGCAGCCTGAAGGAGCCGCCCCATGCCAGACGCGAACCCGGGTCCCGTCGTCCACGACGCCGAGTACTACATCCTCTTCGACCAGCACGGTGATGCGTGGGCAGCCGAGGACGGCGAGCTCGATGCCCGTCTCGCCGAACTCGAGGCCAAGCACGGCCGCAAGCCGAACATCGTCCACGTCATGTGGGACGACATGGCCTTCGGCGACGCCGGCATCCCGGCGCTCAACAAGGTGCGCGGGTTCGACACGCCGAACTGCAACCGGATGGCTGCGGAAGGTGCGCTGTACACGCGGTACTACACCGAGGCGGCGTGTACCCCGAGCCGGGCTGCCGTGATCACCGGGCGCCACGCGGTGCGGTCCGGCATGTACAACGTCGCCTTCCCGATCGAGGCCGCCGGCCTCGCCGGTGAGGAGGTGACGATGGCCGAGGTGCTGTCGGACGCCGGCTATGCGACGGCGTTCTACGGTAAGTGGCACCTCGGCGACATCGAGGAGAGCTACCCCCACAACCAGGGGTTCGACGAGACCCTCTTCACGCCGTACAACCAGGTGCTCAGCCTCTGGAACCAGGTCGGCGAGGGCGCCAACGCGGTGCAGGGTGTGATGAAGGAGATGCTGCCCGACGACCCGTACGCCGTCGACAAGAACTTCGGCCCCAGCGACTGGATCATGTCGATGGAAGGCAAGAAGGACGGCGAGACGTTGGAGTGGAAGTCGAGCAGCGTCGAGGACTTCAACGCCATCGACCCGGAGTGCGAGACGCGAGTTCTCGACTTCATCCGTCGCAATGCCGGGAACGGCAAACCCTTCTACGCCGCGTACTGGCCGAACATGTTGGGGTTCATCCCGAGCCCCCAGAAGAACACCGTCTCGCGGGCGCTGCTCGCCGAGGGCTTCCAAAACGTCGATGCCTTCCTCGGCCGGCTGATGGACGAACTCAACGAGCTCGGCATCGCCGAGAACACCGTCGTCGTCGCGCACGCCGACAACGGCCCCATGGTTCACGATCCGCCTCCGGGGCTGGGTATGGCCGAGACCGTGTTCCGCGGTGGGAAGAGCGACTACTGGGAGGGCGGCATCCGGGTGGCTGCGTTCGCCTGGTGGCCGGGCATGATCGAGCCTGGGTCGATCGTCGGCGACATGTTCCACGAGGTCGACCTGTTCCCGACGTTCGCTCGCTTGGCCGGGGCGACCGGGAACGTCCCGACCGACCGGATCGTCGACGGCATCGACCAGACCGCGCTGCTGCTCAAGGGCGACACGAACGGCCGCCGGGACTACAACTTCGTGTACACGGGTGACATCCTGGCGGCGACGACGAAGGGCCGGTACAAGCGGGTCTGGATCGGTGATCACCCCGGCCTGCCGGGCGCGGCGTTCTACGACCTGTACAACGACCCGCGGGAGAAGTTCCCCGCGCTGGTGCCGTACCTCGCCAACAGCAGTTCGTTCACGCAGATGCGGGCCAGGCACGAGCTGTGGAAGCAGAAGTACCCGGACCGGCGGACCAAGCGGGGTGTGCCGTTCACCGGCATCGACAATGCCCGCGAGGCGACCAGGCAACTCGCCGACCCGCCGGTCGATGTCGACACGCTGCCGTTCGACCCGCTCGAGTACATCGACTTCGAGATCCCGTGGGACGGGCTCGACGCCGACTGACCCCGAGCCGGCCGGAATCCGGCCGTCGGCTCGTGAGGAGCGATCGTGACCGACGACATCCGAGAGATGGGACCGATCGACTGGCTGCTGATCGAGTTCGATCGGCCGTTGACGGGCGCAGCGGCGCCACCCTTGCTCGACCTCATCGAGCGTGGGTTGATCCGCATCCTCGACATCATGTTCATCCGCAAACTCTCCGACGGTTCGGTGCAGGCGGTCGAGATCTCCGACCTGCCCGGTGACGAGGCCGTTCACATCGACGTGCTCGAGGGTCTCGGCACCGGCATCCTCGGCGAGGAGGACCTCGCCGCGGCCGGCTCCGCGCTGGAGGTCGACACGAGGGCGATCATGCTCGTCGACGAGAACGCGTGGGCGGCGCCGTTTGCCGTCGCTGTCCGCGAGGCCGGCGGGTTCCTCGTCGATCACGGCCGGATCCCGGTGCAGTCGATCGTCGCTGCCCTCGACGAGCTCGATGAGCTCGAGGCCCTCGACGCCGAGTTGGGGAGCTGACGAGATGACCACTTCGAGCCACGCACCGACAGGAGCACGCTCATGATGCGTCGTCGACGGGGAGGGGTCGTCCGAACGGTCGGCCGGACGGCGGTCGTTGCAGGCACCGCGAGCGCAGTAGCAGGAGGCGTGAGCCGCCTGCAGTCGAGCACGCACGCAGCAGCGCAGCAGGAAGCGGCAGCCAGTCAGCAGACGGCCTCGTCTCCAGCGTGACCGTGCTGCTGACCAGGCGAATCGAGAGCAACCCCGAAGACGGGAGGGCGCCGCCATGACCGACATGTGGATCGACCTGCTGCCGGTCCTGCTGGCGATGATGATCTCGCCGGCGCGCACCCTCGCCGTGATCATCCTCCTGCACACGCCGAGGAGCTCGGCGACCGCCGTCAGCTATGTGGGCGGCATGGTGTCGGCGATGCTCGTGCAAGGTGCCGGGCTCGCCGCGGCGATGAGTCTCGTCGGTCTCACCGCCGACGGTCGATCGGGCGATCTCGCCGTGTTCGTCGGCGCGCTGTTCCTCGTCGGCGGTGTGATCCTGCTCGCGGGAGCGTTCAAGATCGCGACGGCTCCCGCTTCCGGCGGCGGGTCGTTGACATCGCTCCTCGACCGGCTCGAGAACATCGAACCGTCTGGTGCGTACAAGCTGGGGTTCGGCTGGTTGTTCGCCAGCCCCAAGCAGTGGGTGTTCGTGCTCACGGCCGTGGCGGTCGTCTTCGCGGCCGACCTTCGCCCGGTTGGGAGCCTCGCCAACTACGCCCTCTTCACGATCCTCGTGCAGGCGGCCTACTTCCTGATCATCGCGGGATATGCCATGGCTCGTGAGCGTGTGAGCCCGGTTCTCGATTCCGTGTTCGGCTGGATCAGAGCGCATCTCCGCCCGACCGCGATCGGTGTGTTCGCGACGTTCGGAGTGGTGTTCGTCGTGAAGGGCCTCAGCACCCTGAGCTGAACTCCGGCCGACAATTCGGTTGCGTTGTCACGCCGGCGCGGTGGCCGATTCCTCCCGTCGGCAGGTCCGCCTCGCATCGACGACGAAGTGTCGACGTGGGCGGACTACTCGGCCGCGCGGGCGCGTTCGCGGGCCACGACCCAGTTGACGAACGACTCGCACGCATCGACCACCGCGCAACTGCGGCGGGAGTTCAGGGTGTCGAACATGTGCTGGGCGTAGGGGACCTCCCAGTACACCACGGGCTGTTCCGACACCTCGGCGAGCCGTTGGGAGAAGTACTGGTTCTCCTCCCGCCACACGAGCACGTCGATCGCCCCCTGCAGGATGAAGAACGGGGGAGCGCCGGGCCGCACCTGATGGACCGGGGACATCGCGGCGTAGAGGTCGGGAACCTCGCTCAGCGGGCCGGGCATCACGGTGAAGCGGAGCAGGGTCTCGTACGAGTCCTCGATCCGGACCCGGATGTGGCCCTCGTCGGTGAAGTCGGTGGGCCCGTAGAACGGCATGCACGCCGTGACGCTCGTGTCGATGTCTTCGAAGCCTGGTTGATATTCGGGCTGGTCGGGCGTGAGCGCTGTCAGCGCAGCGAGATGGCCGCCGGCCGACCCACCGGTGACCACCACGAGGTCAGGATCGCCGCCGTAGTCGGCGATGTTCTCCCTCACCCACGCGAGTGCCTTCTTCACGTCGATGAGTTGGTCGGGGAACTTGTACTTGGGTCCGAGGCGGTAGTTGATCGCGACGCACACCCACCCGCGATGGGCGAGATGGTGCATCAAGGGCAGCGCCTGCTGCCACTTGTTCCCGAGGACCCACGCACCACCGTGGATCTGCAAGAGGACCGGGAGTGGCCCGTCGCTCTGTGCGGGCCGGTACACGTCGAGAAGATTTCGTGTCGGATGGTCGCCGTATGCGATCCCGGTCTCGATCTGCAGGCCGCGGCGGGGGAAGTAGAACGGGAGCGCCACCAGCCCGACCGGCGCCCGGTTCCGCAGCACGGCCCTCTGCTCGTCGGGGAGGACATCGAGGTAGTCGGATCCGAGCCCCCGCTCCAACGACGTTCTCGACGTGGGCCGGGCCCGCCCCTGGAGGAAGAACACGACGAGCAGCCCACCCCAGGAGGAGGCGACGGCGACGAGACCGACGATGCCGGCGGGATGGTCGAGGGCCCCGAGCCAGACGAGCACGCCGGCCAGACCGGCTTCCCACACGATGTGGAACAGCGGAAGGTCGGCGGTGAACCAACTGATCATCAGGTTCCACACCCCGATCGCCGCGGGGCGATGGAACCGCATCAGGGCGGCGAGCACCGCCCACCAGCAGACCCAACCGAACGCCAACAACAACCACGATGTCACTCGTGCCGACGGTAGCGGGGTCGGTCAGGTCGAGAGCGGAGCGCTCAGGCGGTCTTGGCCACCTCGCCACCGCGGGTCCGGCTGCCGATCGCAGCCGTCACCCGGTAGCCGAGGAGGTACCGGTCCTCCTCGTTCTCGCCGCCCCAGTAGCCGTACTCCCGGTTGTCACGTGCCCACGAACGACACTGCTCGAACACGGGACAGGAATCGCAGAGTTCGCGTGCCTTCGTTTCGCGGCGCGCTCGGGCCTCTGGTCGCTCGGCCTTCTTGGCGAAGAACAGCTGCACGTGCCCCTTGCACGCAGCGAACTCGCGCCAGTCGACACCTCGGGGGGTCGGGAGGATCTGTTCGACGTCCGTGAACTCGCTCATCGGCAGGCCTTTCGTGTGAACGTCGCGGTACGACTTATTTTAGCTCCTTTATGTCTTATTTTATTCCCACCCACGCACGAGCTCGCGCACTGCCACGCTCCACCCGTGTCCGCCCGCCGGATCGCCCGATGGGAACTCGCCGGCGTGGGTGGTCCGGTGGTCGTGATCGATGTCGTCCGGGCCTTCTCGCCTGGCCGCCGACGTCATCGAGCGCTAGCGGCTGGGCCAGCCAGTCGACACGACAGCGGTGGCGCTGGCTCTCCTCGCCACCGACGAGGCGGAAATGACGCTCCGACTCGGTCCGGACGACTGCGACCCGATGGACATCGAGTTGGCGGCGCGAGTCGACGGGTTCGGCTTCGCGATGGAAGTGCGCCGCACCCCACTCGGCCTGCGGCTCGAGCGGTCCTGATTCGGGCCCGTCGCGGGCGGCTTGCCAAACTCTCGGCATGAGTGAGACTCCCCTGGCACGTGTCGACGCTGCGATCGACGCACTGCTCGCCGAACACGACCCCTCCTCCGAGGACTACCACGAGTTCCGCGGCCACCGCTACGACGCCGGGCTCGCCTGGGTGCACTTCCCCGAGGGCTTCGGCGGAATGGGCCTGAAGCCCGACCTGAACCGGCACATCGAGCGGCGGATGCGCGCGGCCGGCGCGCCTCCGACCGATGCATCGACGTTCTTCATGGCCCTGGCCGGGCCGACGATCGTCACCCACGGCAGCGACGAGCAGAAGGACCGCTTCCTGCGGCCGATGTTCACCGGCGAGGAGAAGTGGTGCCAGCTGTTCTCCGAGCCCGGTGCCGGCTCTGACTTCGCCGGCCTCGGGACCCGCGCGGTGCGCGACGGCGAGGAGTGGGTGGTCAACGGCCAGAAGGTGTGGAACACGATGGCCCACCTCGCCGACTGGGGGATGCTCGTCACCCGCAGCAACCCCGACCTGCCCAAGCACAAGGGCATGACCTACTTCGCCCTCGACATGCGCCTGCCAGGCGTCGAGGTCCGGCCGCTGCGTCAGATCACAGGCGAGGCCGAGTTCAACGAGGTCTACATGACCGACGTCCGGGTCCCCGACGACTGCCGGATCGGTGCCGAAGGCGAGGGCTGGCGCGCATCGCTCACCACGCTGATGAACGAGCGCTCTGCGATCGGCGGAGGCGGAGGGGGTGCGTCGAAGCCGAAGCGTGGTGGAGGCGCCAACGACGCAGTGGCGGTGTGGAACGAGATCGACGAGAGCCACAAGACACCCGCCCGCAAGAACGAGCTGATGACGCTCTGGGTACGCGGCGAGGTCGATCGGCTCACCAACATGCGCGCCGCCGAGGCGGCACGGGCCGGCAATCCAGGCCCTGAGATGTCGATCGCCAAGCTGGAGTACTCCGAGTTCAACAAGCGCCTCTACAACTTCTGCATCGACCTGCTCGGCATGGACGGTCAGGTCGGCTACGACTACACCTTCCGTCGCCCCGACGACCTCGACGTGGCCGGAACCGGGAAGGGCCTGCAGTACGCCTTCCCCCGGGTACGGGCCAACTCGATCGAGGGCGGAACGTCCGAGATCCTGC
>CBFCWZ010000094.1:0-11568 GCA_965601935.1 uncultured Ilumatobacteraceae bacterium | reverse complement strand
GATGAAGCGGATGACGTTCCGGGTCTTGGTGTTGAAGTCGCCCTTGCCGATCTTCGGCCGGTACTTGACTTCCTTCACCGAGACCTGGGTCGACTTCTTGCGGGCTTCCTTGGCCTTCTGGTCTTCCTCGTACTTGAACTTCCCGTAGTCCATGATGCGACAGACGGGCGGGTTGGCGTTCGGGGCGACCTCGACGAGATCGAGGTCGAGACCACGGGCCATGCGCATCGCTTCCGGAACGGGCTTGATCCCGAGTTGGTCGCCGGAGGGTCCGATGAGGCGGACCTCGCGCGCCCGGATGCGGTCGTTCACGCGGTGTTGGTCACCGCGCTGTTCTGGTCGTCGCGGTGCTATGGCTGCTCACTCCTGTGCAATGGGCCTCCCCATGTATGGATGTTGGTGCTCGACGCGAAGTCCCGCGGAGCGACCGTGACAGCGGACCCGTCGGGGCCCGGCGCCGAGTGATCTCAGCCTTGGAACCCGGGCGCACCTCTCGCTCGGACGGTGCCGAGACTCGTGGCCGGGTGGGGAGTGACTCCCACTTCGCCTCAGTTGTTGGCTGGGTAGGGTAGCGCACGTGACCGACGAAACCTCCAGAACTCCCTTCGACGGCGGCCTGCCCGGCCTCGACGACGTCGACCCGACACTGCCGACCGACGACACCGACGACGGCCCACTGCTCACGGGCGACCTCGACCCCGAGGAGTTGGACGCGATGCAGGAGGCCCAACGGGCGATGGAGGAGGCCCGCTCCCGCCTCGCCGACGTGCCGGCCGAGGTCGTCATCACCAACCATGTCATGGGTCTCTACGAACTCGGGGCGATCCATCTCTCCGCTTCACCCCCCGATCTCCTTCAGGCCGCCCTCGCGATCGACGCCGTTGCGTGTCTCGTGGAGGGGCTCGGGGATCGTCTCGGGGAGGATGCTCCGACCATGCAGGACGCCCTCAACAACATCCGGATGGCCTTCGTCCAGATCCAGGGCTCGGCCGGCCAGTCCTGACTCAGGGCCTCCAGAAGCGCCCCACCGGGGCCGAACGGACCCGGCCGTCCCGCACCACCACGTCCTCCTCACCGAGCAGCCCCGCCTGCAGCTCCGGGTCGGCCGCGACCAGCCGCCCCTCGGCATCGACGACCCTCCACCAGGGAACCTCGACGTCGGTGGTGGCCAAGATGCGCCCGACGAGCCGGGCGTGCTTCGGGTATCCGGCCACCTCGGCGACATCCCCGTAGGTGGTGACCTCCCCCTCCCCGAGGGCCATCAGAACGTCGATGATCCGCCGCTCGCGCTCGGCGGACTCATTCATTGGCGCAGGTTCGCCGCTTCCCACCGGCCCAGCTTCGGGAACACGTCGAAGGTGACCGCCGCGCCGACCGCGATCTCGCGGCTGCCGTTGGCGATCTCGATGCAGTGGAAGTCGAACCGTTCGCCGGCCGTGGTCTCGACCGCGCCCAGACCGACCGCCGGGTCGAAATCGACGACGAAGCCGGTGAGGCCGGATCCGAGGGTCGCGCTCATGGGACGATCTTGGAGATCGGCATCTCCACCAGGTCGGTCGCCCCGGCATCGCGCAGTGCGGGAATGACGATGTTGATCTCAGACTTCTCGACCACCGATTCCACGGCGTAGCCGCCTCCGGCGAGCGGCGAGAGTGTCGGCGACTTCATCGAGGGCAGGGAGGCGAGCACGGCGTCCCTCGCCTCTTCGGTCACGTTGAGCTTCAGGAGCACTCGGCCGCGGGCGTCGAGAACACCGTTCAACAACGTCATGATCTGGCGCATCGCCGTCGCCTTCGCCGGGTCGGCGGCCGAGGCGGGGTTGGCGATCACCTCGGTGTAGCTGGTGAGCACCGTGTCGATGATCTTCAGCCCCGCCGCGCGGAGCGCCCGGCCGGTCTCGGTGATCTCGACCACGCAGTCGGCGATGTCGGGGATCTTCGCCTCGGTTGCCCCGTAGGACAGCCGGACGTCGGCGTGGATGCCCTGGTCGGCAAAGTAGCGACGGGTCAGCTCGGGGTATTCCGACTGCACCCGCACCCCGTCGGCGAGATCGGCCACGGAATCGACATGAGAGTCACCGGCCACGGCCACCACCAGCCGGATCGGGTTGCTCGTGGCCTTCGAGTACTTCAACTCGCCGAGGCTCTCCACCTCGCTGGCGGTCTCGGCGACCCAGTCGCGGCCCGTGATCCCGATGTCGAACAGACCCTCGGCCACGTACCGCGGGATTTCCTGGGGCCGCAGGATCCGCACCGACTCGATGCGCGGATCGGCGATCGACGCCTGATACTCCACCGACGACGATCGCTGCACCGGCAGATCGGCGGCGGCGAAGAGCTCGAGGGTACCCTTTTCCAGCGACCCCTTGGGAAGAACCATCCGCAGCACGAGGGGCGAGGCTATCCGGCCGATCCGCCCGGGACCCAGGAACTCCAACTCAATCGTGGATCGCCCGCGAGGCCGTCAATGGCTCGTGTCGGTGTCGTGGAGGAGCCGCAGAGCGTGAGGCAGGACGTCGATCACGGCGTCGAGGGTCTCGATGCACCCCTTCGTGCTGCCGGGGGTGTTGACCACGATCGCCAGACCGCGGGTACCCGCGATCCCCCGGGAGAGCCGGCCGAGCGGGTTGACCAACCGCATCGCCTCGGCGATCCCGGGTGCCTCCCGTTCGATCACCTTCCGAGTCCCTTCCGGGGTGAGGTCGCGGGGAGCGAATCCGGTACCACCGGTGGTGACCACCAGGCCGGCGAACCCGGTGCACATCTCGATCAGACTGCGCGCCACCGCATCCGTGCCGTCCTCGGTGACCCGCCGCTCGGCCACGTCGAAGCCGTGCGAGGAGAGGTACTCCTCGAGCGCGGCCCCGCTCTTGTCCTGCCGGGTTCCGTGGATCACGCCATCACTGCAGGTGAGCACCTTGGCCTGGGGACGTTCCTCCGTCATGGGGTGCGACGGTACCGAATCAGGACCATTCCGTCGGTGTCCGCGTCGTGTGGCAGGACGCGCCAGCCCTGGCCGTACGGACGCCACTCCCCCTCCGGGGGTGTGGAGGTGTCCGGTTCGAAGCGCTCGGGTGTCGCGTGGTCGATCGACTCCTGGGCGGTCAGGGTGCAGACGCTGTACACGAGCCTCCCGCCCGGGGCCACCAGACGTGCCGCGGACTGCAGCAGATCCGCCTGCAGAGATGCCAACGTGTCGACATCGTTCACCGAGACCCTCCATCGCGCATCGGCCCGGCGCCGCAGGGTCCCGAGCCCCGAACAGGGGGCGTCGAGCAGCACGGCGTCGAACGAATCGGGGCGGAAAGGGGCCGCGCGGCCGTCAGCGGCGACTGCGGCGACGGGAACCTCCAGGCGACGAGCATTCGACGTCACGAGCCGGGCTCGCCCGGGCCGTCGATCGGCGGCGACCACGCGGGCTCCGGCGGACGCGAGGGCGGTGGCCTTGCCGCCCGGCGCCGCGCACATGTCGAGCACCGACTCTCCCCGTACGGTTTCGACGGACGCAGCAACCCACTGGGAGGATTCGTCCTGCACGTAGCCGTCGTCACGGACCGACATGCTCGGCGGCAGGTTCATCCGCTGCAGCGCGGCGTGTGCCTCGTCGCCGAGCTCGCGCCCGAGCCGGTCGACGATCCAGTCGGGGTAGCTCAGCTCCGCGCCCGGCGACGGCCATCTCATCTCCCCGCCGGAGGCGACCTTGCGGAGCACGGCGTTGACGAAACCACGGGTCCGCCGCGGAGCGAGAGCGACCGTCTCGGAGACCGCCGCATGCGGCGCAACCCGGGCGAAGTGGAGTTGGTATGCACCGAGACGCAGGATCCGGCGTGTCCCCGGGTCGGGCGATCGTGACACGAATCGGTCGACGAGGGCGTCGCAGGCGCGGCGCATGCGGGTGGTCCCGTAGACCAGCTCGGTGGCGAAACGGCGGTCCTCAGGGGTGAGATCGCTCGCATCGAGTGCCGGCCCGAGCGCCAGGTTGGCGTAGGCCCCGTCCTCCTCGATCCGACGGAGCACGTCGAGCGCCAGGGAGCGGGCACTCACGGGCGCCTCATCGGTGTTCCGATGTGGAGCGGGCCTGTTCTCCCGGCCTGTTCCCAGGTCACGTCAGGTCGCCGAACAACTCGTCAGGGCCGGGCCGGGCTCCGTTGCGCCACGCATCGAAGTCCATCCGGGGCTTCCCTTCGGGTTGTACCACGGTGGGCACCAGCCGGCCGTCTCGCAACACGGCCGCGTGGACCTTCAACCGCCTGCCCCGGAACGTGGTCCATGCCCCACCCACTCGCACGATGCGGTGGTTCTCGGCATCGGGACGTGACCAGTCGAGCTCGAGGTCGGCGGGCGAGAGCTTCTCCGCGTATGTGGTCTCACCGGTCTGGGGACTGCCGTGATCGAGCCACTCGGGTGCGGGCGTGTCGAGCCGGTCCACGAGAAGCCTGATGCCCCGTTCGACCAGTGCCGCACGGACATCGTCGGCGGTGTCGTCAGGACCGATCGGCAGCTCGGCGCGGGCGTACACGGCCCCTGTGTCGAGCCCCTCTTCGACCCGCATCAGATCGACGCCGGTCGTCTCGTCTCCGGCGAGGATCGCTCTCTCCACGGGCGCCGCGCCGCGCCAACGTGGGAGGAGTGAGAAGTGCACGTTGATCATCGGCAACCGGTCGAGGACATGCGGCCTGATGATCCGGCCGAACGCGACGACCACCCCCAGATCCGCGTCGACGTCGACGGCATCGTCGACGGAATGCGACACCGGCAGACCGAGTTCGAGCGCCGCCTGCTTCACCGGACTCGGCGATGTCCGGCCACCCCGGCCACGCCGCTTGTCGGCTCCTGTGACGACGAGTGGGATGTGGTGTCCTGCAGCGTGAACCGCTCTCAGGTGCGGCACCGCGATCTCGGGCGTCCCGAGGAACACGATGCGCACGACGACCTCAGCTCAGGCCGAGCCGGCGCCGGAACGGGTGACGGGGCGCCTCGAGCGCCGCAACCTCTTCCTCGATGCGGCGGTACTCGGCGAGGGCATCCTTGCGCTGGTCGCCTTCGAGGCGGTCGAACATCAGGATTCCGTGGAGATGGTCGATCTCGTGCTGGAACATGCGCGCCTCGAGTTCGTCGGACTCGATCTCGATGATCTCGCCCTCCAGACTCACGCCGCGGATCAGCACCGTCTTCGGGCGCAGCATCTCGACGTAGAGACCGGGAATCGACAGGCACCCCTCGTCGTAGGCCCACTCACCGTCGGATTCCACGACCTCGGGATTGATGATCGCGAGCGGTTCCTCGCCGAAATCCCACACCACCACCTGGCGTTGCACACCGATCTGCGGGGCGGCGAGAGCAAGACCATTGTCGGTACGCGACAGGGTGTCGAACATCCCGTCGACGAGACGGATGACCTTGCCGTCGACGTTCTCGACGAGCGCGGCCTTCGACTTGAGGACGGGGTCACCGTAGGTGCGGATCTCGTAGGACATTGCGTGCCAGGCTACGGCGGTGACCAGCGATGGCGACGCACCACACGGCGAGCACTACTTCCACCGGACACCCGCAGCGCCATCCGAACCCGTCGACTTCGACGTCATCCTGCCCGGAGCGGCATTCCGGCTGCGCACCGATCGAGGTGTGTTCAGTCACGGCCGCCTCGACACCGGCACAGGCCTGCTCCTCCGCCACGGGCATCCCGCCCCTACCTCTGGGGACCTGCTCGATCTCGGTTGTGGGGCGGGGGCGATTGCGCTGACCCTGGCGCAGCGCTCCCCCGACGCCCGCATCTGGGCGGTCGACGTCAACGAGCGGGCACGCTCGTTGTGCCGCCTGAACGCCGAGTCCGCCGGGATCGACAACCTCGTCGTCTCCGCTCCCGAGGAGGTTCCCGATGACGTCCGCTTCGCCGCGATCTGGTCGAATCCACCGATCCGCATCGGCAAACAGCCGCTCCACGACCTGCTCCTCAGGTGGCTCGCCCGGATGACCTCGAGTGGGGAGGCACTCCTCGTCGTGCAACGGCACCTCGGTGCTGATTCCCTCGCCAAGTGGCTGCGCAGCGAGGGCTATGCCGTCGAACGCCTCAGCAGCAAGTCCGGATTCCGCCTCCTCTGCGCCGCCCTGCCGGAAGAACAAGTCACCAGCACGTGACGACGCCCCCGAACCTGCAACGCAGAGCTGCAACAGGTGTCTGACACCGTCAGAGGCGGGGTGGGTCGACTTCGATCCTGAGGTGGTTGCCGTCGGGGCGGTCGGGGATCGCGAGGGCGGTGGCGAGTGTGTCCCAGTTCGGGGCGCGGACCAGGGCGCGGTCGCCGTCGCGGCCGATCGTGACGTCCGCGGAGGGCAGTTCATCGAGGAACTCCTCGAGCGCCGTCCCGGAGACAGCCGCGAGCGCGCCGAACGGTGGCAGCGAGAGCATCGCCCGTCGCTCTCTCTCGACCTCCACGAGGATCTCGGGATCACCCGTCGCGGCGGCGCGGATCACGGGGTGGTCGGGCACGAAGGTCTGGACCATGACATGCGGCGCCAGGCGCCCGGCCCGGATCAGCAGTGCCAGCGCCTGCTCTCCGGCCCGATATCGGGGCGCCAGCATCTCCGAGTCGAACTCGAGGAAGGCGACCACGTCGGCCGGGCGGGAGCGGTGGAGCACGGCTTCGGTGCCGACCAGTATCGGCACGTCGGCGGGAGGCTCGTCGCTGTTGCCGGTGACCGCGGCCACCGGGCGGGCCGCGGCCGCCTCGAGTTCCTCCCGCAGGCGTGTGACGCCAGGTCTCAGATTGGCGAAGCGCCCCGCCCCGCACTGCTGGCAGACCGGCGGGCGCACGGTCGAGCACCTCGTGCAGTCGAGGTTGCCATCGTCGTCCATCGCCACGGCGGCGTCGCACTTCTCACAACGCAACAGTGCACGGCACGACCGGCAGGCCATCACCCGGGCGCGGCCGGTGGTGTTGGAGACGCAGACGACCCTGCGGTCGCGAGCCCGCAGGTGCTCGATCAGGCCCGATGTCACGAGAGATCGCCGCCACGGCTCTTCGTCGCGCCGGTCGACCACTTCCACCCTCGGCCAACCCGCGCGCTCGCGTGCCGGTGGCGGGTGCAGCACGCCACCCGTGCCGGCCAGCGTCGTCACACTGACGAGGGTGGGGGCGGGAGAGACGGCGATGAACGGGACCCCGGCCCGTCGACAGCGTTCGGACAGGACGTCCCGTGCATGCCAGGTCGGCGAACGCTCCTCTTGCAGGGCCTCGTCGTGTTCGTCGAGGAGCACGGCGGCCGCCATCTGTGGGCACGGGCCCCAGGCGGCAGCGCGACCTCCGATGACCACGTCGACACCTGCGGCAGCAGACCCCCAGTCGTCGGGCAGGAGTGCCACGCTGAGGCCCGCCCGCCGGAGTCGCACCGCCAGGAGCGCCGACTCACTCTGGTTCGGGGAGACGACGAGGCAGGGTCCGAACGCCGCGGCGGAGAAGAGTGCGGGGAGGAGATCGGTGAGGGGTGGCAGGCGGAGTACCCCCCCGCCGGAGGAGAGCAGACGTCTGGTGGCGGGCGAACTCGGCGCCGGGGCCGCCCCCGTCCTCCGTGCGGGTGGCAGCTCGGCCGTCGCGGTGTTGGGGGATGCCGTCACCAACAGCGAACCGGTGCGCCGGGCCGCCCATCGCAGCGCCGCCCACTCGGCCAGTTCGATCACCTCGGCGGAGGGCCCGTGCCCGGTGACCTTGGCGATCGGCTTCAACTCTCCGGAGTGAGCGACGACGGGGTCGAGTGCGGTGACCCAGCCGCCGACCCGGCGCCCGTGCAGGCCGATCCGCACACGGGTGCCGATCTCGACCCGTGCCGCCATCTCGGCGGGCACGAGGTAGTCGAAGCGCTTGTCGATCCCCGAGACGTCCGGGAGGATGCGGGCGACGCGGGGGGTCGCCGCGGTGTCGGTCATGTCGGGTGGTCGGGGCGGACCACCGGGCGACTCACAGGTCGAGTGCTGCCTTCAGCTCGTCGAGCTTCGAGAGTTCCTCCCACGGGAAGCCGTCGCGGCCGAAGTGACCGTAGGCGGCAGTGCGCCGATAGATCGGCCGTTTCAAGTCGAGGTCACGCACGATTGCGCCGGGGCGCAGGTCGAACACCTCGCGCACCGCAGCCTCGATCTTGGTGTGTTCGGCGCTGGCGGTTCCGAACGTGTCGACGAGAATGCTCATGGGCTGGGCCATGCCGATGGCGTACGCCAGCTGCACCTCACAACGGTCGGCGACGCCCGTCGCGACGACGTGCTTGGCCACCCAGCGGCCGGCATAGGCCGCCGACCGGTCGACCTTGCTCGGATCCTTGCCGGAGAACGCCCCACCGCCATGACGGCCCATGCCACCGTAGGTGTCGACGATGATCTTGCGGCCGGTCAGACCGGCGTCGGCGTACGGACCGCCACGCACGAAATTCCCGGTCGGGTTGACGTAGATCTCGAAGTCGTCGTCGAGGAACTCGTTCGGGATCGTCGGGCGGATCACCTGCTCGATCAGATCGGGTCGGATGACCGTGTCGCGGTCGATGCCGTCCTGGTGCTGGGTGGAGATCAACACGCCCTTGAGCGCGACGGGGTGGCCGTCTTCGTACTCGAACGTGACCTGCGTCTTCCCGTCAGGGCGGAGGTACGGGACCTGACCCGACTTGCGGACGTCGGCGAGCCGCTCCGAGAGGCGATGCGCAGTCCAGATCGGGAGCGGCATGAGCGCCTCGGTCTCGTTGCAGGCGTAGCCGAACATCATCCCCTGGTCGCCGGCGCCCTGGAGGTTCAACTGGTCCTCGCCGGACGTGCCGCCCCGAACCTCCTCGGAGGTGTCGACGCCCTGGGCGATGTCGGGGCTCTGCTCGTCGATCGACACGAGCACGCCGCACGTGTGGCCGTCGAAGCCGTAGGCCGCGTTGTCGTAGCCGATGGTGTTGATCGTCTCGCGGGCGATCTTCGGGATCTCGACGTAGGCCTCGGTGCTGATCTCGCCCGCGATGACGCACAGACCGGTGGTCACCATCGTCTCGCAGGCCACGCGGCCGTGCGGGTCCTCGGCGAGAATCGCGTCGAGGACTGCGTCGGAGACCTGATCGGCCATCTTGTCCGGGTGACCCTCGGTCACGCTCTCGGAGGTGAATGTGTAGTTCGCCATGATGTGGTGGTGGGGTGTCCTGTCAGTGCTGATTTCGGATGTCGACGATCGCGTCGATCACGGCCCGGGCGACTTCTCGCTTGGAGGCGAGGTCGATCTCGACAGGCTCCGCGTCGGGCCGCAACAGAGTAACCGCGTTGGTGTCGTGGGCGAAGCCCACTTCGGGGGCACTCACGTCATTGGCGACGATCAGGTCGAGGTTCTTCTTCGCCACCTTGGCCGCCGCATTCGAGCGCAACTCGTCTGTCTCGGCGGCGAAACCGACGAGGATCTGTCCCTCGCGCTTCGATGCTCCGAGGCCGGCAAGGATGTCGGCGGTCGGCTCCAGGGCGATGTCGGGAACGCCGTCCACCTTCTTGAGCTTGTTCGCGGCCACGGCCACAGGGCGGAAGTCGGCGACGGCGGCGGACATGACGATCACGTCGTGGTCGGATGAGGCCTTCTCCATCGCCGACTGCATCTGAGCCGCAGTCTCGACTTCGACGACATCGGACCCTGGAGGAGGCGGGAGGTCGACGGTGGTGACGAGCGTGACCTCGGCGCCACGGCTGACGGCTTCGGCAGCCACCGCGTAGCCCTGCTTGCCCGAACTGCGATTGGCGATCACCCTGACGGCGTCGATCGGCTCGCGGGTTCCTCCGGCGGACACGACGACCTTCGCGCCGGCGAGGTCCCCTGCGGACAGCACCCGCTCGACGGCGGCGACGACGACCTCGGGGGCCGCCAACCGCCCCGCGCCGACGTCGCCACCGGCGAGTCGGCCCTCCTCGGGTTCGACGACGTGCACGCGGCGCTCGCGCAGGACCTGGATGTTGTCCTGCACACTCGGGTGCTCCCACATCTCGGTGTGCATGGCCGGGCAGACGACGACGGGCGCCCGGGTGGCCAGGAGGATGTTGGTGAGCAGGTCGGTGGAGAGGCCCATCCGATATGCCGCCAGCAGCCGGGCGGTCGCCGGGGCGACCAGCACGAGGTCGGCATCCTGCCCGAGGCGGGTGTGTGGGATCGGGGTGACGGGGTTGTCCCACAATTCGGTCTGCACCGGCTCGGAGGCCAACGCGCTGAGTGTCGTGGGGCCGAGGAAGTGGCGCGCTCCCTCGGTCATCACCGGGGCGACGTGGGCACCCGCGTCGACCAGCCGTCGTGAGATCTCGACGGCCTTGTAGGCAGCGATCCCACCGGTGACGCCGAGGATGATCTTCTTCCCGGCGAGCACGTGTGAAACCCCCGGGGTACGGGTCAGTCCTCGCCGAACTCGGCGGCGGCGTCGGCCATGGCGGCGGCCTCCGCCTCCGGGTCGAACTCGATCTCGGGCTCCTCGGGTGCCTCGGTCCAGACGATCTTCTCGTCGGCGATCTCCTCGAAGCCGATGGACAGCGGCTTGCGTGAGGTGGACGACACCTGCGGCGGGATCATGTGACCCAGACCCTCGCCGAGTTGGTTGAAGTACGAGTTGATGTGCCGGGCGCGGCGTGCTGCCAGCGTGACCAGGGAGAACTTCGAGTCCACCTTGTCGAGCAACTCCTCGATGGGAGGGGTGATCATCGTGTCGTGGTCGATCGCCATAAGGGTGGAGAGCCTACCCGTTGTACGTCCCGATTCTGACCTCTCACGGGGCCGTCGACCTGCAGCGGTGGATCGTCAGCGTTGCCGGGCCTCGTCGATGATCGAGAGCATCTCGTCGATCGTCTCGGACAATCCGTCGTTGACGACGATGTGGTCGGCGATCGAGCGTCCGATCGGCTCCTCCGTCTCGGCCTTCTTGAGCCGTGCGTGGACTTTCACGTCGGGGTCCCCCCGACCACGCAACCGCCGTTCCTGCTCTTCCCTGCTGGGGGGCAGGACGAAGATCAGCAGTGCATCAGGGTGCACCCGCTTCACCTGCTGAGCGCCGTCCACCTCGATCTCGAGCACGAGGTCCTGTTCGACCCCCGGCTCCGGCAGGGGCGTGCCGTAGTAGTTGCCGAGGAACTCGGTCCATTCGAGGAATCCACCGTCGGCGATCCGCTGCTCGAACTCGGCAGTGGTGGCGAAGTGATAGACGTCCTCGTTCTCGGACGGACGACGCTCGCGGGTGGTCCACGAGCGGCTCAACCAGAGTCCTGGATCGCGCTCGACCAGCGCTTCGACGATCGTCCCCTTGCCGACCCCACCGGGGCCGGAGACGACGATGATGAGCGGGAGGCGATGGGTCGTGTTCAGGAGCCGAACTGTTCCAGAAGTGCGGAGCGCTGTTGCGCTCCGAGCCCCTGGACTCGCCGGTTCTCGGCGATCCCGACGTCTTCCATCACCCCGCGGGCCTTCTTCTTGCCGACCCCGGGGAGCGACTCGAGAACGGCCGACACCTTCAGGCGCTTGGCGTTCTCGTCGTCGGACTCCAGGACCTCGGCGAGCGAGAGGGACCCCATCTTCAGCCGGGCCTTGAT
>CBFCWZ010000093.1:0-11634 GCA_965601935.1 uncultured Ilumatobacteraceae bacterium | reverse complement strand
CCACCCCGATGTCCGCCTTCTTCAGTGCCGCCGCGTCGTTCACCGCGTCACCGGTCATGGCGACGACGAGACCCTGCTCCTGCATCCGGTCGACCAGACGGAGCTTGTCCTGGGGTGCCACGCGTCCGAACACGTGGAGGTGCGGAATGGCGTCAGTGAGCTCATCGTCGGACATCGCCTGGAACTCGGGGCCGGTGATGACGCCCTCCCCGAGCTCGAGATCGTCGGCGATGGCCTTCGCCGTGACGGCATGGTCGCCGGTGATCATCCGTACGTCGATTCCGGCCTCGTGAGCCACCCGCACGGCTTCCTTCGCGGATGGCCGGAGCGGATCGATGATACCGACGAGGGCCACGAAGATGAGGTCGTCGACGAGATCCATCGGCTCGGCGTCGGGGTCGAAGCTGCCGTCGTCGAACCGGCGCACCGCGAACGACAGTACGCGCAGACCTCGTTCACCGAGCCCGCGGTTCGTCTCCACGATCTCGTCACGCACTTGCTCGATCGGCACCACTTCCTCGCCCCAGTACGCGCCGGAGCACTTCCCCAGCACGACGTCAGGGGCCCCCTTCACGAGTTCGATCACGGACCCTTCGCCCCGTTCGGGGCTGTTGTGGAAGGTCGCCATGAACTTGTAGGCCGAGTCGAACGGCACCTCGGCGAGGCGGGGGTGGGCCCGCCTGCTGATCTCGGCGTCGACTCCCGTCTTGGCCGCCAGCACCACGAGCGCCGCCTCGGTCGGATCGCCCACCACGGTGCCGTCGTCGGCCACGGTGGCATCACTGCACAGCGTGAGCCCGAGCCCGAGCATCTCGAAGTCCCCGGCCGGTGTGCCCGCCGCGTGGAGGATGGCACCACTCTTCTCGTAGCCGCCTCCCTCGATCCGGAACCACTGCCCGTCGACGAACATCCGGGTGGCGGTCATCTGGTTGAGGGTGAGCGTGCCGGTCTTGTCACTGTTGATGGCGCTGGTGGCGCCGAGCGTCTCGACATCGGTCAAGTTCTTCACCACGGCCTTGGCATCGGCCAGGCGTTGGGCCCCCGACGACAGCATCAGCTGGACGAACGTCGGCAGTCCGCTCGGGATGGCGGAGATCGCGACGACGATTGCCAACAGCACGAGTTCCTCGGCGTCCATGCCACGGGCGAGACCGACGACGAAGATGATCGCCACGGCACCCCAGGCGACGACGCCGATCCATTTGGTGAGGCTGGCCAGCTCCTGCTGCAGGGGCGAACGTGCCGACGTGACGCCCGTCAGCATCCCGGCGATCTTGCCCATCTCGGTGGTGGCACCGGTGCCGGTGACGACCATCGAGGCCGTCCCCCGCGACACGGCGGTGTTCTGGAACAGCATGTTGGAGCGGTCACCGAGGGCAACCTCGCCGTCGAGCGTCGCTGCGTCCTTGCTCACCGGGGCGCTCTCGCCGGTGAGGGCCGCCTCCTGCACCTCCAAGGTGGCCGAGGTCAGGATGCGTCCGTCGGCAGGGACGAGGTCGCCGGCCTCGACCATCACGATGTCGCCGGGGACCAAGTCGACCGCATCGACCTCTCGCACCGAGCCGTCGCGCAGCACCCGCGCCGACGGGACCTGCAAGTTCTCGAGAGCGGCGACGGTCGCTTTCGCCTTCATCTCCTGGTTCGCTGCCATCACCACGTTGAGCAGCACGAGGGCACCGACGAGGATGCCCGTCGAAGCCTGCCCGATCACGAAGCTCGCCGCCGTGACGGCCAGCAGCATCAGGTTCATCGGATCGCGGCCAGCAGCGATCAGCACCTGGAAGTAGCTCGGAGGTGGCTCCTTCGGAATCGAGTTGGGACCATGCTCGGCGAGGCGAGACGTCACCTCCGCCGACGTCAACCCATTCACCTGGTCGGCCGCGAGCCGTTCGGCGACTACCTCTCCCGGCAGGCAATAGTCGGCCCGCTTCTCGTTCGCGTCGATGTCCGTCGTCATGGTGGGGTGACAACCTCCTGCTCAGGTGCTCGTTCGGACGTGCCCCGACAGTCCTATCCCGTCGCCGCCGCCGTGTCGAGCGCAGATGTGCCGAGTGTCAGAGCGACTTGGCGATGATGGTCTTCATGACCTCGTTGGTGCCGCCGTAGATCGAGGTGACCCTGGCGTCGGCGTAGGCCCGGGCGATCGGGTACTCGGTCATGTAGCCGTAGCCCCCGAACAGCTGGAGGCACCGGTGGGCGGCGTCCTGCTGGAGGTCGGTGCACCAGTACTTCGCCTGAGCGGCACGGGAGGCGGACAGCTCACCTTCATTGTGCTCTCTCACGCACTGGTCGATGAACGCCTGGGCCACGTCGACGGCGGTGGCCACCTCGGCCAGCACGAACTTGGTGTTCTGGAACGACTCGATCGGCTTGCCGAACGCCGTGCGTTCGCGCACGTACTCGAGCGTCCAGTCGACCGAGGCCCGGGCGCTGGCCACTCCTTGCACCGCGATCGACAGGCGTTCCTGGGCCAGGTTGGCCGTGAGGTAGTTGAATCCCTTGCCCTCGTCGCCGAGCAGGTTGGCCGCAGGGACCCGCACGTCGGTGAAGAACAGTTCGGCGGTGTCCTGGCTGTGCATGCCGATCTTCTCGAGGTTGCGCCCGCGCTCGAAGCCCTCCATCCCCCGTTCCAGCACCAGCAGCGACATTCCGGCGTGGCGCTCGTCCGGGTCGGTCTTGGCCACGGTCACCACGAGGTCGGCGTTGATGCCGTTGGTGATGAAGGTCTTCGATCCGTTGACGATGTACTCGTCGCCGTCGCGCACCGCGGTGGTGGCGATGCCTGCGAGGTCCGACCCCGTCCCGGGCTCGGTCATCGCGATCGCGGTCACCAGCTCTCCCGACGCGATCCCCGGCAGCCAGCGTGCGGCCTGCTCCTCGTCGCAGTACTCGGTGAAGTAGGGCGTGACGACGTCGTTGTGGAGGGTCAGTCCCAACCCGGCACCACCGATGCCGGCCTTGGCGAGTTCCTCGGTGATCACCACGTTGAAGCGGAAGTCGTCGCTTCCCCCGCCGCCGTACTGCTCGGGGACCGCCATGCCGAGATACCCGTACTGGCCGGCCTTGGAGAAGACGTCGTGGGGAGCGATGCCCGCGTTCTCCCACTCGAGGTAGTGGGGACTCATCTCTTTCGCCACGAACGAGGCGAAGGACTCCCGGAAGGCTTCATGGTCGTCGTCGTAGAGATCACGCACGGTCTCAGCGTACGCCCGCGTCCCCGGAGCGTCCTGATCCGCCGGGGCCGTCACCGCACGCGGAGCGAGGACCTATCCTCGGGCGCCGTGGACGCAGGGGACGCCATCGCTGACGCGCAGCGGATCGCCGACGAGGTCCTGTTCCCGGCTGCGCAACGGGTCGACCGCGCCGATCGGATTCCCGACACGCACCTCACCGCCCTCGCCGAGGCGGGCCTCTACGGGGCCGCAGGGCCGCCCGAACACGGCGGCCTCGGTCTGACCTTTCCCGAGGTCCGGCGGGCAATGGCTGCGGTGGCCAGTGGGTGTGGCGCCACTTTCTTCACCTGGGCCCAGCACCTCACGCTGACACTCCAACTGGCCGCGACCGAGAACCATGGTCTACAGGAGGAGATGCTGGCCGATCTGTGTGCGGGCGGCACGATGGCTGGAATCGTCTTCGCCCACCTCCGTCGACCCGATCGCCCGGTCGCCGCGACGAGGGTGGACGGTGGCTGGCGACTCGACGGCACGGCACCGTGGGCCACCGCGTGGGGCATCGCCGACTGCTTCTCGCTGGTCGCCGAATCCGACTCCGGAGACGCGGTCTGGATGGTGGTCGACGGGGATGATCGCCCGGGAGTCTCCGCACGACTCCTCGAACTGCCGGTCCTGATGGCCACCCGGACGGTCACGATCGGCTTCGACGGCGTGTTCGTCCCCGACGAGCGGGTCGTCAACATCGAGAGCGCCGACGGCTGGCGCGCTGCCGACAGGGTGCGCTCCTCCATCGGCGGCTCACAGATCTACGGCCTGATCGACCGCACGGTAGGGCTACTCGCCGAATCGGCCCACGGGTCTGGCGACCCGGCAACCGAGGTGGCCGCCCGGATGCGGGAGGAACTCGCCGAGGAGTGGCGCCACGACGACGAGTTGCTCGGCGCGATGATGGCCGGCACCGACATCGTGCACGCGGGCAGCGAACACCGCGCCGCGGGTCTCGAACTGGCCCGCCGAGCGACCTCGGCGCTGCTGGCCGCGGTGGGCGGTCGCGGAATGGCACTCGACCACCCGGCTCAGCGACTCGCCCGCGAGGCGGACTTCTACGTGATCCAGGCCCAGACCACCGACGGGCGGGCGGCCCTACTCCGCAACAGCTGACGATTCCAGACTCGCGTCGTCACAGGTGTCACGATGGACGCGGACATGAGTGCCGACCGCGCCCGACCCCTCACCGCCCTCGGCGATCTCAGAGCGCGGCTCGCGCCCACCCACGAGTGGACCGAGGACGAGCGCGACCAGATCCTCGAGAACCTCTTCCCCACAGGGAACGACGCCGCCGCGTTCACCTGGCGGTTCGTCACTCTGATCATCCTCTCCACGCTCATCGCCTCGTTCGGCCTGCTGGCCGACAGCGCCGCAGTCGTGATCGGCGCCATGCTCGTGGCCCCGCTGATGACGCCGATCCTCGGGGTCGCGATCGCCATCGTGCTCGGCGACCCGCGCAAGATCGTGACGTCAGTGGCACTCGTCGCCACCGGAATGCTGCTCGCCATCTCGAGTGCCTACGCGACATCGTGGATCGCGTCCGGAGCGGTCTCGGGCGACGAACTCACCAGCGAACTCCTGGCCCGAACCGAGCCGAGCCTGTTGGATCTCGGGGTCGCCGTGGCGGCCGGGCTCGCCGCCGGTTACGTCATGTTCCACCCACGGGCCAGCTCGTCACTGCCGGGCGCAGCCATCGCGGTGGCACTGGTACCGCCGCTGGCCACGGTCGGCATCAGCCTCCACCTCGGCGCCGGCGAGGAAGCACAAGGGGCGATTCTGCTCTTCGTCACCAACCTGTTCGCGATCATCCTCGCTGCCATCGCCATGACGCTGGCGTCACGTTTCCACGAGATGCAGGTATGGAATGCGCTGCGCCGCGGTGGAATGGGGATCTTCGTCACGGGCGTGATGTTGGTGATCGTCGCAGTGCCGCTCACGTACCACACCCTGGAGGTGATCGAGGACCGCGACTTCACGAGGGAGGTCACGTCGGTCGTCAGGGAGTGGGATCCGAACGGAACGATCGTGTCGATCTCCGCCGACGTCGGCGCCAGCGGATCCGGTTCGATCGGCCTCGTGATGGCGACGAGCGGCTCCCCCGTGCCGGCCTGGCAGCTGGCGCAGGCCGTGCAGGCCCGAACGGGACGCAAGGTCGCCGTGGAGATCCAGTACTCCGAGCGCTCGACCGACGCGGCGGTGGCCGACTGATGAAGCGTCTCCTGATCGGCCTCGTGGCCGTCGGATCGATGGCCGCCTGCACCGACGACTCCGCCCCGGCACCGGCCACCGTCCAGGAGGACGCGGCTCTCGAGGTGTTCACCAACTACCGCGGTGACGAAGCCAGGGCGTTTCGTCTCGTCCTCGACCGGTTCGAGGAGTCGACCGGCTACGAGGTCCTCCACGTGGGCACGGCCGACCTGGCTGTCCGGATCCAGGAACGCATCGACGAGAGCGATGCCCCCGACGTGGCGGTCCTCCCCCAACCGGGTCTGATCCTCGAGCTGGCGGAGGAAGGCCAGATCCTGTCGGTGGAGGAGGTGAGTCCCGTCCTCCGCGAGGAGGTGGGCGAACATTTCGACGACGTCATCCACGCGGTGTCGATCGGCGACGACGTGTTCGGCATCCCGTGGCGGGCCGACGTGTCGAGCCTCATCTGGTATCGCCCTGACGTGTTCGAGGAGTGGGGCTACGAGATCCCCGAGTCGATCGAGGACCTGCAGACCCTCGTCGAACGGATGCTCACCGACGGGTTCGTCCCCTGGTGTCTCGGGATCTACGCCTTCGAGGCGACCGGCTGGGTCGGAACCGACTGGATCGAGGACATCCTGATCCGCCAGCAGCCGCTCGACTTCTACGACCAGTGGGCTGCCGGCGAGGTCTTCTTCGACACCTCGCGGGTCCGCCGGGCATTCACCACCTGGGACGAACTGGCCCTCATCCCGGGCCGGCACTTCGGCACCACCCGAACCGTCCTCAACACGCCGTGGGCGGAAGCCGCCGAACCGATGCTCCAGCCCGACCCCGGCTGCCTCCTTCATCGCCAAGCCGGCAACTGGAACCGGGAGCTGCCGCACGACATCACGATCGGCGAGGACATCGACGTGTTCGCGGTGCCGCCCGGCGATGACGGCGAGACCGACCCCATCATCCTCAAGGGCGAGTTCGCCGCCGCCCTGTCGCAGCGCCCGGGGGTGGCCGAGTTGATGACGTTCCTCCTCGGCCCGGAGTCCGGGGAGGTCTGGGCCGGCGAGGGCGGCTACGTCTCCCCCCACCCCGACTTCGATCGGGAGTTCTACACGAGCGACTTCGACAACCGCCTCGCCGAGTTCATCGCCTCCGCTGACGCGGTCCGCTTCGACGCCTCGGACTCGATGCCTCCCGACGTCGGCACGAACTCCTTCTGGGAGGGCGTCGTGCAGTTCGTGGCAACCCGCGATCTCGACCTCGCCGTCCTCGTCAGCGACGTCGGCTTCCGCGAACTCGACGAGCGACCCATCATCACCGACTGAAGGCCCGCCACCGAGGTCACTGGCGCACGGGGAGGTTCCCCTGCCGGGCCATCTCGACGGTCTGGACCCCGTTCGGCGAAGGTCGATGTGGCGCTGCGGATGTCACCCGAGCGCAAATCGATCGCCGGGTCAGGCGATGGGGACCGTCGCCGTGGGCGACACGAGGATGCAGAACGGGTGCCCCGCCGGGTCGGCGAACACGATGAGCGACTCCCGCGGGTCGTCACGCCGGTCCTCCAGGACGGCACCGCCCAGCCGGAGCACGCGATCGTGTTGCTCGGCCAACTCCTCCTTCGAACCGACCATCAGGTCGAGGTGCATCTGCTGCGCCACGCCCGGTGCGGGCCAGGTCGGCGCCGGCAGTTCGTCGACCGGTTGAACCGCCAGCCGGGCCCGTCCCGATTCGTCACACAGCACCAGCCACTCCTGGGCCGCCGTGTCGGGTTCGCCCTCCCCCGGCGGCTCGTCGCCCTTGCGGTACCGCAAGCCCATCAGCTCT
This sequence comes from uncultured Ilumatobacteraceae bacterium, assembly GCA_965601935.1. Taxonomy (GTDB): domain Bacteria; phylum Actinomycetota; class Acidimicrobiia; order Acidimicrobiales; family Ilumatobacteraceae; genus CBFCWZ01. The sequence goes on along the minus strand of CBFCWZ010000093.1, from coordinate 4,405 downwards.
CGCCAGAACTCCCCTACTCCACGCACGTCAACGGCGTCGATCACGGGTGCGATCAACGTTGGATGACCCATCCCCCCGATCCTCCCACACCCACGACTGCCGAACTCGTGAAGAAAGCTGCAGAGTCCATGCAGTTCGGCAACGAAGGCGCCGTGTCGATCACACCACCCTACGACCTGCCGAGAGTGGGTGACCGGAGAGCGCGACAGCTGCGCTGTTGACGGACTCGGGAGTCGACGGCTGAGACCGGACGGCGGGCACGCGCAACATCGCTTCCCACGTCGACGACGCCGACGCCGATCTCAACTGGTCGTCGGACGCGGCGGTCGTTGTCGGGAGGTCCCGGTTCGGTGCCGAACGGCGGGGGTGGCAGAGCCGGGGCGGAGCTAAGCGATCGCAAACCAGATGCCCACCGTCGACGTTCACGCTGAGGGTTGAGAGACGGCTCCGACCGGGACCCGCCGCAACGAAAGGAATTCGTCATGAGCGTCCATGCAACGATCGAACGTGAAGAGGTGGCGACACACGCCACCGAATCAGATCAGCACCGCGAGCCTGGTCGCCCGAAGTGGCTGCGCCGGGGAGCCGTTCTCCTGCTCGTCGCCACAGTCCTCGTGATCGGTGCGAACGAGCTGCGATCTCGCGACCCGGGATCGGAGGACGCCACCGCAGAGGTTCCAGCGGTCGTTCCGGCCCACCAGCCCGACACCTACCAACCCGAGAACCGCATCGGCACCAACCACCTCGACGGAGTGTTCCAACTCCCCACAGCCACCCCGGCACCGGTCGTTCTCTGCCGGGTCAACGGTCCGTGCTGACCAGATCTGCTGACGTTCTCCTCTGGTCGCGGTCTGCGACACGGCCGAGCCTGTCGGCTGAGGACTTCGCGGGGTGAACGTCAGCAGGGGCGAGGAGACACCGACGAACTGGTGGTGACGAAGAAATGGGGCAGCAGCTGGAGATCCGAGTGCTGGGTGGTCTCGAACTGGTTTCGTCGTCGGGCACGGCCATCGAGCTCTCCGCCCCGAAGCAGCGGGAGCTGCTCGGAGTCCTCGTCACCCACGCGCCACACGTCATGTCCACCGATCGAGTCTGTGATGCACTGTGGCCGGGGGAGGACGATCGCCGCCGCTCCTTGCAGTTCCACGTCTCCAAGCTTCGCGACGTCGTCGATCCCGACCGGCTCGGATCGATCGTCACCCAACCTCCCGGGTACCGACTCGACGCGGAGCGCGTCGACATCGATGCACACCGATTCGTGGGCCTCGTCGCCGAGGCCGAGGAACTGGTACGCGTCGACCCCGGAGCCGCACGTCGCCTGCTCGAAGAGGCCCTGGGCATGTGGCGCGGCCCGCCGTACGCGGAGTTCCGGTACGCCGACTGGGCACAGCCCGAGATCGCCCGACTGGAAGAACTGCACATGGCGGCAACCGAGCTGAGGGTCGACATCGATCTCGCACGGGGGCGACATGTCGAGTTGGTGCCGGAGCTGGAGGCGCTGGTCATCGAGTCGCCGCTCCGCGAGCGGCTGTGGCGCCAGTTGATGATCGCGCTCTACCGGTCGGGCCGGCAGGCGGAGGCTCTCCGCGCCTTCCGGCGGGCTCGGGAGGAGTTCGCCGAGGTGGGAACGGCCCCTTCCGAGGATCTCGCCCGCCTCGAGAACCAGATCCTGCTGCGCGACAAGGACCTCGACGCGCCGTCAGGGGCAATGTCGGCCAGCGAAGCCGGCAACCTCCCCGTCAGGCTGTCGAGCTTCGTCGGCCGCGATCGTGATATGGCCGACGTCCGGGATCTGGTGGCGGAACACCGGCTGGTGACCCTGACCGGGCCCGGATGTGTGGGCAAGACGAGCCTCGCCATCGAGGCTGCGACCGGGCTGACCGGTCTCTTCCGGGACGGGGTCTGGCTGGTCGAGTTCGCCGGGCTGGACGACGGCGATCTCGTCGTCTCACAGATCGCCGACGCACTCGGGACCGTCCAGGGCGCACACGGAGACGTGCTGGCCCGACTGGTCGACTTCCTCGTGGGGCGTGACGTTCTCGTTGTCCTCGACAACTGTGAGCACATCTCCGGACCCGTGTCGGCAACCGTCCGACTTCTGCTCGCCCAGTGCCCGAGGTTGCGCGTTCTGGCGACCAGCCGGACGCCCCTCGGTATCGAGGCTGAGGTGCTCCGACGGACTGCTCCGCTCGCCGTCGCCGACGCCGACGTGTCCGTGGGGGCTGGGAGGTCAGCGGCGAGGGAAGCGGGCTCGACGAACCGACTCGACGGCCGGACCCCTGACCAGGGACGACGAGCATTCCGACCGAATCGCGAAACCCCAGTTCGTGCCCTCTCCGCGCGGTTCCCTGACACGGCGATGGCTCCGGCGGTGCAGTTGTTCCTCGATCGAGCCCGGGCCGCCCGTCCGTCGCTGGAGGTCGCCGCCGGCGAGGAACCGCTTGCGTCCGTCCTGTGCCGGAGACTCGCCGGTCTACCACTGGCGATCGAGCTCGCTGCGGCGCGGCTCCGGATGATGTCGCTCGCCCAGTTGGTGGAGGGGCTCGACGATCAACTCGAGCTCCTCACCGACGGGCCCAGCCACTCGGTCGGACACCACCGTGCAATGCGGGCGACGATGGACTGGAGCTACGAGCAGCTGGATCCTCCAGAGCAGAGTCTCTTCCGGCGCCTCGCGGTGTTCCGGGGAGGATTCACCCTGGAGACCGCCGAGCGATTCCATCGGACGTTCCCGGATTCTGAGGGCGCAGTGTTCCAGCGCCTGGCTCACCTCGTGGATGCCTCGATGGTGGAACCGACCCCAGGCGACCGCTTCCTCATGCTCGAACCGGTCCGCGAGTACGGCCTGCACCTGCTCGGCGAGCACGGTGAGGCCGCGCCAGCTCGCCGGGGCCACGCGGCGGTGTTCACCGAACTGTTCCGGATCCCCGACCGAGAGCTGTACGGCCCGCCACCAGGGAGTCCGTCGGAACGAAGGTTCCCGGGCGAGCACAACAACGTCCGCGCGGCCCTCAACTGGGCGGCCGAGTCAGGGGACACGGCGACGCTCGCCGAGTTGGGCACGTCGGCCGTCTGCTTGCTCACCTCGCTCGGCTTCCTGGAAGAGGCTGACGATTGGTGCTCGCGGCTCCTCACAGTGGGCGATGAGGCCACACCGCACCGCGCTCGCGCCCTGGCGCGACGGGTGCTCCTGACCGCCGTCCTGCGAGGGTGCGAGGCTGCAGAGACCGACCGGTCGGCCTTGGTCGACACTGCGGAGGCTCTCGACGACGACCGGTGGCGGGCGCTCGCCATCGAGCGGCGGGCACTTCTCGCCCTCCTCCGAGACGATTTCGGAACGGCATCCGAGCTCTGGGACCGCGCCACCGCCGAGCTGCTCCGGCTCGGCAGCCAGGAGGCGTGGCTCTGCCTGAGCAACCACATGGAGGCACTCTTCCAGGCGGGCCACTACGACAGGGCGGAAGCGGTTGCCGACCAGCTCGCCGAGGTCGGCGTGCGATTCGGCATTTCCGGACTCCCCGCACAGGCGCTGGAGGGCCGCAGCTTCATCGCCGTCTGCCGCGGCGACCCGGACCTGGCGGAGCGGTGCTTCATCGAGGCCGAGTCGCGGCTTCGCACCGACGCGGACGACGAAACCCCGCGGTTCGACCCGTACGGCTCGATGTTCCTGCCGGCGTACATCGCCCTTCTCCGTGACGACGTCGACGAAGCGGAGCGGCTCGGCTCGGCGGCGATGGCCATCGCCCGTCGGTCGCGCCACCCCGATGCGCACCTTCGCGGTCTCGTCCTGATGGGGCTCGTTCACCTGCGTCGCGGCGAACCGGTCAGCGGTCGCCGCTACCTCGTCGAGATGCTGGCAGAAGCCTCGCGGACCGGTCTGGTGTACTTCCAGCGATATGTCCTGGGGGCGATGGCCGCGACGTGGGCGATGATCGAACCGGAGCGCGGGGCGGTACTCCTCGCAGCCGTGGAGGCGCTCAATCGCGACGACGGCAGGACGCTCCCCGCGCCGATCCGCGACGCGGTCGACCGCGCCACCGCGGCACTCGACGAGTCGTCGATCGACCTGGAGTCCGCTCGACAGCGCGGGGCCGACATGACGCTCGCCGACGCCGTCGAACTCGCCCTCCTCGACTCCTGATCGCATCCCTCCTGCGGTCGGTGATGTTCTCCCCACACCGTGGCCAAGGTGTTGTTCAGGGGCACGCACAACGCCGTGAGGTGAGGTTGGCTGGGCAGCGCCGATCGGCACGTCCGTGGTGCGCTACGGCGGGTCGACGGCGCTCCATCTCGCGATCGCCGTCCGTGCCACCGCACACGATCGCATCGCCAGCAACACCACCCAGCAACGACCAACACCCGCTCGGACGCTTGCGACTGGACCAGCTCCAGATCACGTGATCAC
>CBFCWZ010000092.1:0-11663 GCA_965601935.1 uncultured Ilumatobacteraceae bacterium | reverse complement strand
GGTGTTTCCGACTCTTTCGTCTCGTTGTCAGTGGTGGGTTTTCAAAGAACAGTGATGATTGATCAGTGATGCTCGGCGATCACTCGCCGCGCACCCGCTTCACGATCTCTTCGGCAATTGCGTTGGGTACCTCTTGGTACTCGTCGAACTGCATCGTGTAGGTCGCGCGCCCCTGGGTGCGCGAACGGAGGTCGGTACTGTAACCAAACATCTCCGAGAGCGGCACCTGGGCGTTGACCACCTGGGTGTTCCCCCGCGCCTCCATGCCACCGACGCGTCCGCGGCGGCTGGAGAGGTCGCCCATGACGTCACCCATGTACTCCTCGGGCGTCACGACCTCGACGGCCATGATCGGCTCCATGAGCACGGGCTTGGCCATCTCGGCGGCCTTGCGGAAGGCGGCCTGTCCGGCGATCTTGAACGCCATCTCCGAGGAGTCGACGTCGTGGTACTGGCCGTCGACCAAGCTGACCTTCACGTCGACCGTGGGGTAGCCGGCGAGCACGCCGTTGTCGAGCGCAGCCTGCAGACCCTGGTTGGTCGGGTTGATGTACTCACGCGGGATGCGGCCGCCGGTGATCTTGTCGTCGAACTCGTAGCCACCACCGGGGTTGGGCTCCATGTCGATCTTCACCACGGCGAACTGACCGGAACCACCGGACTGCTTGATGTGGCGGTACTCGACCGCGGTGACCGGCTTGGTGATGGTCTCGCGGTAGGCGACCTGCGGCTTGCCGACGGTGGCCTCCACCGAGAACTCCCGCTGCATGCGGTCGACCAACACCTCGAGGTGCAACTCGCCCATGCCGGAGATGACCGTCTGGCCGGTCTCGTGGTCGGTGCGGATGCGGAAGGTCGGATCCTCGTCGGAGAGCGACTTGAGTGCCTTGCCCAGCTTCTCCTGGTCGGACTTGGTCTTCGGTTCGATGGCGACGTGGATGACGGGCTCGGGGAACTCCATCCGCTCGAGCACGACCGGTTCGCTGCGATCGCAGAGCGTGTCGCCGGTGGTGACGTTCTTGAACCCGAGGCCGGCGACGATGTCGCCCGCCATGGCGGCGTCGAGGTCCTCACGCTGGTTGGCGTGCATCAGCAGGATGCGGCCGAGACGCTCGCGGTCTTCCTTCACCGAGTTGTAGAGCTCGTCGCCCTTGTTGATGGTGCCTGAGTACACGCGGAAGTAGGTGAGCTTGCCGAACGGGTCGGCCACGATCTTGAAGGCGAGAGCGGCGAACGGGGCCTTCTCGTCGGCCTCGCGGGTGACGGTCTCGTCGCCCTTCAGGTTGGTGCCCTCGGCGGGCGGGATGTCGAGCGGGCTCGGCATGAAGTCGATGACCGCGTCGAGCATCGGCTGGACGCCCTTGTTCTTGAAGGCCGAGCCGCAGAGGATCGGCACGAAGTCGAACGCCAGCGTGCCGGTACGGATGGCCGACTTGATCTCGTCCTCGGAGATGTCCTCACCCTCGAGGTACTTGTCCATCAGCGCTTCGTCCTGCGTGGCGATGGTCTCCATCATCTCTTCGCGGTACTGGTTGGCCTGATCGACCATGTCGGCGGGGATGTCGACCTCGTCCCACTTGGCACCGAGCTCCTCGTCCTGCCAGATGAGTGCCTTCATCTTCACGAGGTCGACGAGACCCTCGAACGGCTTCTGGGCTTCGGGGCCACCGGCACCGACGGGCAGTTGGATGACGAGTGGATTCGCCTCGAGACGGGTCTTCACCATGTCGACCGTGCGGTAGAAGTCGGCGCCGATGCGGTCCATCTTGTTGACGAAGCACATGCGCGGCACCTTGTAGGTGTTGGCCTGGCGCCACACCGTCTCGGTCTGGGGCTCCACTCCGGCAACCGAGTCGAACACCGTGACCGCACCGTCGAGTACACGGAGCGAACGCTCGACCTCGATCGTGAAGTCGACGTGGCCCGGGGTGTCGATGATGTTGATGCGGTGGTCGTCCCACACGCAGGTGGTGGCAGCAGAGGTGATCGTGATGCCGCGCTCCTGCTCCTGCTCCATGTGGTCCATGGTGGCTGCACCGTCGTGGACCTCACCGATCTTGTAGCTCTTGCCGGTGTAGTAGAGGATGCGCTCCGTCGTCGTCGTCTTGCCGGCATCGATGTGGGCCATGATGCCGATGTTGCGGGTGCGCTCCAGGGGAAACTCTCGCTTGGCCATCGTCAATTCACTCTCTCAAGGTGCAGGGGCTGCAAACGCCCCGACCGGGGCGAATCACGGCAGACCAGTGTACAGCGCGATTCGCCCTCCCCACCCTGGGCAGACGTGTCCCCCGCCCCGATGCGCGGTGCTCGTGCAACGGTCGCGGCGAGTTCGAGATCAGTGCCGTCTGACGAGGGTGGCGATCAGCCGGGCGCCCAGCTCACCCTGGCGGCCAACTCGTCGACGGCGCTCACCGCGGAGAGCCTGCCTGACGCGGTGATGAGGCGGCCCGCCTCCGCCTGCGCGACACGCTCCGACTGGACGTCGGCTCCCATCGCGGCGAGATCGTGTTCGGCCAACCAGTGGCCCGTGGCCTGTCGGCCGACCAGGCGGCCCACAGTGGCGAGCAGCAGAGTGCCGGTGGAGATGGCGAGGATGCCGCGGGCGTGGTCGGAGGCCCGGGCGATCCAGGTGGTCAGCGTCTCGTCGTCGGCGACCTGCTTCCAGCCCAGCCCCCCGGGAATCACGAGCAGGTCGGGGAGATGGTCGTCGCCCGGCCCACGGTCGGCGACGACCGTGCGCGACGGCTCCACCCCGTGGAACTCCCCGGGTCCGGGGCCGACGTACACGATTTCGGCGTCGAGCTGTTCGGCCAGCTGTGCCGTGGGTAGTTCGACCTCGGCGGTGGTCACCCCCCGGTACACGACCACGGCGACCGACCATCGGGCTCCCTCACGGACGCGGCCCGTGAGCGGCGCGAGCTCGCCAGGTGCCTTTGTCCGGCGGCGGGACATCACCACACCGCCGTCCTGTCAGGCGCGGCCCTGGATGTAGTCGTAGAGCTGGTTGTTCTCCTGCTCGAGCTGGCCCAGCCGGGCCTTGACCACGTCACCGATGGAGATGATGCCTGCGAGGGAACCCTCGTCGCACACCGGGACGTGGCGGACGCGACGCTCGGTCATCATCGCCATGAGTTCCTCCACCGAGTCGGTGGGGTCACACGTGATGACCTCGTCGGTCATGGCCGACGCCACGGTGCGGCCGAGTGTCCCGGCACCATGGCTGGCGAGGGCCCGCACGACGTCGCGCTCGGAGATGATCCCCACCATCTCGTCGCCGTCTGGCGTGACCACGAGTGCGCCCACCCCTCGGTCACGGAGTGCGGCCGATGCGTCGGCCAGGGAGGTGTCCGGCGCCACCGTGGCGACGTCGCTCCCCTTGGACGACAAGATCTGTTTGACGTTCATCGAGTAACCCCCTTTCGAGCACGGCCAGCTGCGGCGGCCGCGTATGTGCGTGCCGTCGACCACGCTGTCGACGCTCCCCCCAGGGAACTGTACTGCAGGACGCGGCGGTCGTCACCCGCGCGACCCTGCCCATGGCCGAGAACGGGAAGTGCCCGGGGCGAACCCCGGGCACCCGATCGGATTGCTCAGCCGGTGGACCGGCGTCGCCTCACCAGCGGTAGTGGGCGAAGGCCTTGTTGGACTCGGCCATCTTCTGCATGTCGTCGCGGCGCTTCATCGCGGCGCCGAGACCGTTGGCGGCATCCATCAGCTCGTTGGCGAGGCACTCGGCCATCGTCTTCTCGCGGCGCTGCCGGGAGAAGTCGACGATCCAGCGGATCGCCAGCGTGGTGGCACGGCGAGGACGAACCTCGACCGGCACCTGGTAGGTGGCACCACCGACACGGCGGCTGCGCACCTCGAGCGGGGGCTTCACGTTGTCGATCGCCCGCTTGACGGTGTCGATCGCCTGGTCGTCGCCGTCGAGGCGGCCCTGGATGATGTCCATCGCGTCGTAGACGATCTTCTCGGCGATGGTGCGCTTGCCGTGCAGCATCACCTTGTTGATGAGCTGGGTGACGAGAACATTCTTGTGGAGGGGGTCGACGACGAGTTCGCGCCGGGGAGCGGGTCCTTTACGCGGCATCGGTCACTTGTCCTTCTTGGCGCCGTAGCGGCTGCGAGCCTGCTTGCGGTTCTTCACGCCGACAGCGTCGAGCGCACCGCGGATGATCTTGTAGCGCACACCCGGCAGGTCGCGCACACGACCGCCGCGCACGAGCACGATCGAGTGCTCCTGCAGGTTGTGGCCCTCACCGGGGATGTAGGCCGTGACCTCGATCCCGGAGTTGAGGCGGACACGGGCGACCTTGCGGAGCGCCGAGTTCGGCTTCTTGGGGGTGGTGGTGTACACGCGGGTGCACACGCCACGACGCTGCGGCGACCCCTTGAGGGCCGGCGTCTTGCTCTTCGTGACCTTCGAGCTGCGTCCTTGACGGACCAGCTGCTGAATGGTTGGCATCTGTTGGAAACCTCTTTCGGGGTCGTCCCCGACTCGCTTGTTCTGACGATCCGGAGAATGTGGTGGGTTGGATGCCTCAGGGACATCCGCCGTACAGCGCCCGATCTTCGGTTCATCGCGCTGAGAGGACCCTGCAAGGCTACGAGCACCCCTCCCGGTCGGCAACCTGCCGCGACGCGCCGGAACGGGCGGGCCCGTCGGACCCGCCCGCTTCGGAAACGCAGTTGCTCAACCGCCGATCACGTGGCGAACGATCAGCAGGTCACCTTCCGCCGTGAAGGTGAACGCGTTCGTCCGGACCCGGTCGTAGTCGTGGAAGCTGAGGCCCATGTCCTCGCGCACCAGCATCGGCTCGTGCACGTCGAGTGCCGACCACTCGACACCACCGATGAAGTCGGCGATCTCGCCGTCGTCCGCGTCGTAGGTCACGCCGAGCGCCCTCAGCGTCCCGCCAGTGGCGAACATCGCCTCGGCGGCCTCACCGTCGCCCTCCTGCCAGGCCTGTTCGTAGGCGGCCACCAGCTCGCCCATCTGCTCGTGACGTGCCGTCAGCTCCGTGTCGCCGGAAGGGACCACCGAGCCGATGTCGTCCGTGCCGTCACCACGAATCAGGTATCCGACCAGGCCCCCCACCACGAGTGCCAGCACCAGCCCCAGCACCACGAGGATCCCGCGTCGCGGTCCCCCGCCAGATGTGTCGGTCGTGCGTGTCTCTTCACGCTGCCGTTCGATCGTTGTCATCTCGTCCTCCCTTCGGTTCCGTTCACGGGCCGGCGGGCCTTCTCGGCTCGATCTCGTCCCGCAGTTCGATCATCCGGCCCTGGCGCGTGGGGAGCGCGTGGAGAGCGCCACCGCATGACAGGCCGCAGCGATCAGCACCGACACATCCCGCGTCCTCATCTGGTCCTCCCTTCGACTCTGTTCACGGAACGGCGGGCTTCCTAATCTTGACCTCGTCCCGCAGTTCGATCATCCGGCTCAGGCGCGTGGGGAGCGCGTGGAGGCGAATCATCGGCGGGCGGAACGGGTGGAGGTGACCATGGCCCAGCTGGAGATCCGGATGTTGGGTGGCTTCGACGTCGCCCTCGACGGCCGTCCCGTGACCGACTTGGAGTCCGGCTCGACGCAGGCGCTCCTCGCCCATCTCGCCGTCCAGCCGAGCCGGCGCTTCCGGCGCGCCGACCTGGCGGAGATGATGTGGCCGGAGCGGCCCGCCACGAAGGCACGAGCCAACCTGCGCCATTCGCTCGCCGTCCTCCGTCGTGCCATCGGTGACCACGGCCGCACACGTCCGGTCCTCGTCGGGACCGACGAGACGATCGGTGTCGACCCCGAGACCGAGGTGTGGATCGACGTCGGCGAGTTCACTCGGCTCGCCGCCACCCCTGCGACGACGCCCGGGGTCGTGGCGGCGTGGGAGCGGGCGGCCGACCTCTGGCGCGGGTCATTCCTGGCGGGGTTCGACCCGTCACTCGGCGAGGAGTGGGAGACCTGGCTGCTCGGCACGCGCGGGCGACTGGACGCGCAGGCCACCGACATCCTGGAGCGCCTGGCCGACCTCCGCGAGCGGTCAGGTGACATGACGCGATCGTTCGAGCTGACGCGCCGCCAGTTGACGATCGACCGTTGGAACGAACCGGCCCACGCCCGCCTGATCCGGCTCCTGGCGCGAGCCGGCAGGACCGCCGATGCGCTGCGACACGGCGGCGAGACCGTCACCGCGCTGCGCCAAGAGCTCGGAGTCGACCCGACCGACGCCCTCACAACGGCGATCGAGCAGGCGCGCTCCGGCGGGTTCGCCGCCCGTGACCTCCCCGTGCCCGGTCTGGGCCCTCGACCCCCCACGCCGGTGCCACTCCGCCGCTGCGTGGCGCGAGAGGACGAACTGGCCTGGCTCGACCGGTGCCTGGAGGACTCCCTCGGCGGGTCCGGCCGCATGGTGTTCCTGTCGGGCCCGGCCGGCTCCGGCAAGACGGTGCTCGTCGACGCGTTCGCCGCCGAGGCCCGCCAGCGTGTGCCCGACCTGGTGGCGCTACGGGGGAGCTGCAATGCCTTCTCCGGGCCGGGCGACCCCTACCTCCCGTTTCGCCAGATCCTCGGCCTGCTGTGTGGCGATCTCGCCGACGCCTGGGCACGCGGGCAACTGACGCCGCGCGAGGCGTCACTGCTCTGGGCGGGGATGCCGGCGACGGTCGAGACCATCGTGAACGAGGGCCCGGACCTGTTGGGCACCTTGATCGACGGCGCCGGACTCCTCCGACGGCTCGAACGGCAGCACCCGGAGGAGCCACTCCTCGAGGCTCTCGGCGCCGCGGCGGCGGACGCGACTCGCCGGGCACAGGATCCGAGCCGACCGGTTCAACCCCTCCTCGACCAGTGCACCCGCGTCCTCACCCGGCTGGCGTCGCAGCGCCCGATGCTGCTGGCGATCGACGATGCGCACTGGGCCGACGCCGGAACCATCGACCTGCTGCGACACATCTCCGACCGTGTCGGCACGACTCCTGTCCTCGTGATCGTGGCGTTCCGACCGTCGGAGATGCCGGTCGACGAGGACCGGGTCGATCCGGTCGCCATGTTGGCACGGGAAGTTCAGGTGAACTCGAGTGCCGGCTGTGTGTGCGAGCTGACCGGTTCCCGGCACTTCGTGGACGCCTGGCTCGACACCGAACCGAACCGGCTCGACCCCTCCTTCCGGGACCGGCTGTACCGGACCACGAACGGCCATGCACTCTTCACGGTCGAGACGGTGGCAGCGATGCAGGAGAGGCGCTATCTGACACTGGACTCCGAGAACCGCTGGATCGCCGGCGACACCGTCGCCTGGGACAAGCTGCCTCCACGCGTCGAGGCAGCGATCGCGGCACGGACGACGCAGCTCCCGACCGAGGTGCGCCGCGACCTCGACGCGGCCAGCGTGCAAGGCCACGACTTCCTCGCCGACGTCGCGGCCGCGGCCCGGGGTGCGACATCAGAGGAACTGGGTTCGCGGCTGGCCGAGCTCACGGCGACATCGCACCCACTCGTCGAGTTCGTCGGGGTCGCCGACGTGTCCGGACGACGCGTCGACCGGTACCGCTTCCGGCACGACACGTTCCGGCAGGCGATGGAGGACGGCCTCGCCGCGCCCGACCGGGCGCGGCTCCACGGAGCCACGGGGCGAGCGCTGGCCGACCTCTACGCCGACCAGTTGGACGAGGTCGCCGTCGACCTCGCCCGGCACTTCGACGCCGCCGGCCTCGTCGACGAGGCGATCACCGCCCACGAACGGGCCGGACGGCGGGCGATCCGGATGTCGGCCACCGCCGAGGCCGTCGTCCATCTCCGGCGTGCCCTCGAACTGCTCGACGGGCAGGATGCGTCGGCCGAGCGGGACACCCACACACTCGGGCTGCTCTCGGCACTGGGGACGTGTCTCCAGGCCCACGCCGGTTACAACGCACCCAGGACCCACGACGTCTACGAACGGATCCGCGCCCTCATCCCCGTCGTCGGCGCAACGATGGAGTCCGCCGAGGCACTCGGTGCCCTCATCGCCATCGACGCGCTACGGGCCCGATACGGCGCGGCGACCGAAGGTGCGGATCGGCTGCTGGCCATCGCCCGGTCGCTCGGTGCCGAGCCCATCGAGGTGGTTGCCCACACACAGCTGGGCTGGACGGCGCTCATGACCGCCCGGCTCCCTGCGGCAGAGCACCATCTCGACCGCGCCGTCGAGATGTACGACGACGAGTGGGACGCGTGGCTCACGGACGCAGTCGGATTCCACGTCTCGGCCACGGCGCGGACCTGGCGTGCTCTCGTGCACTGGTACCGCGGACGGCCCGATCGGTCGCGGCAGGACGCGGACGCGGCGATCGAGTCGGCCCGCCGCGCCCACTCCCCCTGGAGCCTCGTCTTCGCTCTCCAGGTGGCCGGCTCCACGGTGCACGAGCACCTTCGTGAGGGCAGGGAGGTGCTGGAGTTCTGCGGCGAGGCGGGCGTCCTCGCGGAGCGAGAAGGCTTCGCCTTCTACACGGCGGCGTCGACGCTGCACCGCGGGCTCGGCTCGTGCCTGCTGGGCGATGCGCATCGTGGGCTGCCGGACCTCGAGGAGGGCCTCGCCAGGTGGGCCGAGCTCGGGACGCTCGCGTTCCGGCCCTGGATCACCGCGGTGAACCTCCGCTTCTACATCGACGACGGCCGGCTCGACGCAGCCGAACGAGCGCTGCGCGAGGTCGAGCACTGGGTGACGGACGGGGAGGAGGCACTGGCGTCGCTGTGGCTGCCACTCGCCCGAGGACACGTGCTGCGGGCGCGGGGCAACGACGACGAGGCCGAGCGAGCACTTCGTGACGGCCTCTCGTTCCTCGCCGGTGCCGGCGCCCCCGGCGTCGGGCTGCGCACTGCGACGATGCTCGCCGAGCTGCTCTGCGACCACTCCCGACACGATGAAGCCCGAGAGATCCTGACTCCGGCGCTGGAGGCGGTCGAAGGGGGCGAGGGCACCGTTGACGTGATCGAGGCCCGGGAGGCGCTGGACCGAGCCGGCCGGTGACCGGGGATGCGGCCGGTGTCACCCGCTGTCGAGCTGGACCATCGCCTCGTCGAGCGTGGCCGGAACCTCACGGATCGAAGCTGCTTCGGCGGCCCGCCCGAGGACGTGACGGACCTCGTCAGGCCCGGTACCCGACACGCGCACGGTCTGGGCAGCGAGGGTGACCGGGAGGCCGGCCGACGACAGAACGAGGAACGGTTCGGCCCAGTCGACCGAGCTCACCTCCACCGCCGTCCGGCCGCCCACGATGTCGTCGACGGATCCCTGGGCCACGACTCGACCCGACGCCATCATCACCACCCGGTCACACTGCTCGGCTTCCTGCATGTAGTGGGTGGTGACGAGCACCCCTGCACCCCGCTCGGCTTCCTGGCGAATGCGGTCCCAGAGGCGGGCTCGGGCCAACGGGTCGACCCCGGACGTGGGCTCGTCGAGCACGAGCAGGTCGGGGGCATGGCCCAGCGCACAGGCGAAGGCCAGCTGACGTTGGCGTCCCAACCCGATCTCCCCTGCGAGGAGGCCTCGGACCGCCGCCAACTCGGCGGGGAGTCTCGTCTCACCTCGGTCCACCCCGAATGCCCTCGAGGCGAAGTCGAGGTTCTGCTCGACGGTCATGTCCTCGTAGAGCCCGAGCCCCTGGGGGACGTAGCCGAGACGGCTCCGGCTGTTCCGCGACGGGACGGAGCCGAACAGGTCGACCGCCCCTGCGGTGGGCGCGAGGAGACCGAGCGCCATCCGGATGAGTGTCGTCTTGCCTGCGCCGTTCGCGCCGAGCAGCCCCACCACCTCGCCGGGCGCGACGTGGAGGTCGACGTGCTCGACGGCCGTGAAGTCGCCGAACCTGCGGGTGGCGCCACGGGCGGCCAGCAGCCGGCTCATGCGACCTCCTCGTCCGCCCGGGCGAGCATGTGGGCGATGACCGCATCCTCGAGGTCCGTCGGGCGGCCATCGTTCGACGTGTCCCGGGTGGGGGACCACTGGCGGATGGCGGCCCCGCGCCGCCACGCTCGTTCCGGGTCGGTCGCGTGATCGACCGTCGTGACCGTTCCCGGTGCGGACGCGAGGACCGCCGTGCGCGTCCCGCCGGCAAGAACCTCGCCCCGATCGAGAACGAGGAGGGAGTTCGCCCGCTCGGCCTCGTCGAGATAGGTGGTGGCCATCACCACGGTGGCACCCGTGGCCGCAGCGTCGACGACGAGGCCCCAGAGCTCGACGCGGCTCACAGGGTCGACACCGGTCGAGGGCTCGTCCAGCACGAGCAGGGAGGGCTCGTGGATCACGGCGAGCACGAAGCCGAGCTTCTTGCGCATTCCGCCGGAGAGGTCCCCGGCGAGACGTCCGCGTACCTGGGCCAGGCCGGCACGTTCGAGCAGCGCGTCGACACGGCGCTGTTCGCGGGCGACCGAACGGTCGTGGGCACGGAGGACGAACCCGATGTTCTCGGCCACGCTGAGCTCGAGCCAGGTGCCGGAAGTCGCCGGCATGTAGCCGACCTCGTGCTTGACCGGCCGGGTCACACGACCCTCGCCCGGCACGACCTGGCCGACGAGGCACCGCAGCAGGGTCGACTTCCCCGCGCCGTCGCCGCCGACGACAGCACTCACCCGCCCGGGAGCGAACCGGGCGGTCACGTGGTCGAGCGCGACCGTGCGACCGAAGCGGTGGGTCACCTCATCGACCGCGGCACGCACGTGGGCAGTGGTCACGGGGAACCTTCGGGGGCAGCTTCTGTGCCGTCGATGTCGGGGGCGAGGTCACGTCGGAAGCGGAGCACCGCAAGGCCGAGCACGACCGCGGCCAGCAGGATCAGCACCCCGTACGAGATCAGCAACGAGTCGAACGGCGCGGCCCGCAGCATCACGCCACGGGAGATCTCGATGAAGTAGGTGAGCGGGAGCAGGTAGCCGATCCAGCGGACACTCCACGGCATCGACTCGAGCGGGAAGATCATCCCCGACAACAGGATCTGGGGGAGCAACACGAACATCGCCATCTGGATCGCCTGACCCTGGTTCTGCGACACCGTCGAGATGAGCACGCCGAAGCCCAGCACGACCAGGAGGAACACCGCTGCACCGAACGCCAGGAGGCCCACGTTCCCCTCGAACGGCACGCCGAAGATCCACACCCCGAGAGCGGTCACGATCGCCATGTCGATCAGCCCGATCACGAAGTAGGGGGCGATCTTGCCGAGGATCACGTCGCTCGGCGTGAACGGCATCACCGCCAGTTGTTCGAGGGTTCCCGCCGACCGCTCGCGCACGAGACCGAGGCTGGTGATGACCGTGCCGATGAACGCCATGATCAGGCCGATGATGGCCGGGACCATCACCCACGACGTGACGAGGTCGGGGTTGAACAGCACCGTCGGCTCGACCGGCGAGTCGGCACTGCTGAACGCCGCGTTCGCCGCCTGTGCGGAGAAGAGGTTCGACCCGTCGATCAACGCCTCGGGTGCCGCCGGGTCGGCGACCACGACGGCGTCGGTTCGACCGCGCCGGAGGGTGTCGACGGCGTCGTCACGATTCTTCCCGGGTTGGACCGCACCGATGTCGAACAGCTCGGGGAGTTCGCCTTCGACATTCTCGGCGGCCGGCCCGTAGAGATCGACCTTGATCGTGTCGACGTCGAAGCTCGCCGCATACCCGAAGACGATCAGGA
>CBFCWZ010000091.1:0-11701 GCA_965601935.1 uncultured Ilumatobacteraceae bacterium | reverse complement strand
CCGGGAGCAGCCCCAGCTCACCAGAGGCGAAGTTCAGGACCCGGTTGGCGCGGAACACCAGGTACATCCCGAGCGAGACGAGGCTTGTGATCAGGCCGAGGATGATCCCGGAGAGAAACGAACCGGCGGGCGCCCCGAAGAAGACCTGTTGGATGAGGACCAGGAGGACCGGCCAGACGAGCCAGCTCAGTCGCTCGAGCCGCAGTGCGCGCAGTGTGTCGTTCACTCAGGCGCGCGCCTCCGAGGCGTCAGCCGACGCGGTGCGACGCCATCCCGGGTGCAGCGAGCCGCCGCGTTCCCCATCCAACGCCGGACCGCACCCCCCTGGCGACGATCCCCATCGATGCGCCGATGTTGGCACATCGATCCACCGCGTTGACCTACTCAGCTCACCGTGACCGGTAGGTTGCCTGCGTGCTCATTCTGGCAATCATCATCGGAGGCATGTTCGTCGGCTGGCTGGCCCAACTGATCCTCGGCCGAACCTCACGCACCACCAACTGGGGCCTTGCCCTCATCGCCGGCATCGGCGGCTCCTTCGTCGGCGGTCTGCTGGCCAGCCTGATCGCCGGTGACGGCCTCGAGATCAGAGCGAGCGGCCTGATCGGCTCTTTCGTCGGTGCCCTCATCGTCACCGCCATCGTCTTCGCCGTCCGCAAGGACTGAGCTCGGCGTCGGTCGACGCCGGCGGTCAGGTTGTCTGGGTGCCGACCTTCAGGTCCTTGAAGGGGACGCCGCGATCGACGGCGATGTCGCGGGGAAGGCCCAGTACGCGGTCGCCGATGATGTTGCGCTGGATCTCGTCGGTCCCGCCCGCGATGCTCGACTGGAAGCTGTTCAGCACGTAGCGCTGACGTTCGTCGGCTCCCGCCTCGTCGGGATCCCACGCCACTGAACCGGGGCCGGCCAACTCGAGGGCGATCTCGCGCATCTTCCATGCGATGACCGATCCGAAGAGCTTGCCGAGTGAGCCGCCGGGGCCCGGGGTTCGGCCCGCCTTCATCTCGTCGCGGGTGCGCTGGGCCACCAGCGACTTGGTGGTCTCCATCGAGTAGATCTGCATCAGCTGGTCGCGCACGACCGGGTCGTCGAGCCTGCCGGTCTCCTGCGCCGCATCGCGGAGCATGTGGTACGTCGGTGTCGAGATCTTGCCCGCGCCGGCCGAGCCGATTGCCACGCGCTCGTACATGAGCATGGCCGTGGCCAGCTTCCAGCCGGCGTTGAGTTCACCGACCAGCCAGTCCTTCGGGATGCGGAGGTCGGTGAAGAAGACCTCGTTGAAGTGCGTGCCGCCGTCGATCTGGTGGATCGGACGGATCTCCACGCCGGGTGCCTTCATGTCGAGGATGAACATCGAGAGACCGGCGTGCTTGACCTGCTCGGCGTCGGTGCGGGCGACCACGAGGCCGTAGTCGGACTTGTGGGCGAGTGTGGTCCACACCTTCTGGCCGTTGATGACCCACTCGTCACCGTCGAGTTCGGCCCTCGTCTGGAGGCTCGCCACGTCGGACCCGGCGCCGGGCTCGGAGAACATCTGGCACCACATGGTCCTGCCGGAGATGTTGTCGGCCAGGAAGGCGGCCTTCTGCTCGTGGGTGCCGTACTCGTTCAGCATCGGCAGACACATGCCGTGGC
The DNA here is from genome assembly GCA_965601935.1 of uncultured Ilumatobacteraceae bacterium. Taxonomy (GTDB): domain Bacteria; phylum Actinomycetota; class Acidimicrobiia; order Acidimicrobiales; family Ilumatobacteraceae; genus CBFCWZ01. The sequence goes on along the minus strand of CBFCWZ010000091.1, from coordinate 10,066 downwards.
TGATGATGAACTCGCTCTCCATGAAGCCGTAGTTGCCCCGGACCTCGCGCCAGATCTTGTCGTGGGCGAGGGTGAGCCCGGCTCCGCCGTACTCAGCGGCGTACGGGATCCCGGCCAGTCCGGCCTCGGTGGCCGCGGCGAGGAAGGCCCGCTGTTCGTCGAGGGTGGCCGCCTTCCGCGTCGTCGGGGCGTTCGCCTCCAGGAAGTCCACGCAGCGCCGACGGAACTCCTCGGTCTCCTGCTCGGTCAGGCTCGGTGCGTCACTCATCTCGTCGTCTCCTCAGCGATCCTCGTGAACAGGGTTCCGGCACCCCTGTCTCGTGCGGTCCGCTTGCTCTGGGGGTTGGCGGTCGCCATACTGTATGTCGTCATACAGTTTGTGTCCAGACGAACGACCACCGCACGATGAGCAGCCTGACCACCCACGAACTCGATGCCCCGCCCTGGCAGCGCGTCGAATCGACCCTGATGGCCACCGCGCGACTCGTGAGGGAGGCCTTCGACTGCCGGCTGGCGGTACTCGAACTCAACCTCACCCAGGCCAGTCTGCTCGGCTACGTCGCCGAATTCGGCGCCGCTCCCCAGACTCGTCTGGCCGACCGGCTCGGCATCGGGCGGGCGGCCGCCGGCACCATCGTCGACCAGCTCCAAGGGCGCGGGTTGATCGAGCGCAAGCCCGATCCCGACGACCGGCGGGTCTGGCTCGTCGCCATCACCGAGGCGGGCAGGTCGCTGGCCGCCGAGGTCAACGATGTCGACGAGGTGTTGCGCGCCGAACTGCGCCACGGCATCGGCCGTGAGGAGCGTCAGGCGCTCGCATGGGTGATGCAACGCCTCCAACAGAATCTCCGATCGGCCATCAACCGGCCCGCCGACCCGGCGGTTCCGGCGGCCGACCCCCCACCCATCCCCACAACCACAGGAGACCCCCAATGACCGAAGCTGTCATCGTCGACGCCGTCCGCACGCCCGGCGGCAAGCGCAATGGAATGCTCAAGGACCAGCACCCGGCCGCCCTCGCCGCCCACGTACTGAAGGCTCTCCAGGAGCGCAACGACCTCGACCCCGAGATGGTCGACGACGTGATCATGGGCTGCGTCATGCAGGTGGGCGAGCAGTCGCTCAACATCGGCCGCAACGCCGTGCTCGCCGCCGGGTGGCCCGAGTCGGTTCCCTCCACCACCATCGACCGCCAGTGCGGCTCCAGCCAGCAGTCGATGCACTTCGCCGCGCAGGGCGTCATCGCGGGCGCCTACGACGTGGTGGTCGCCGCCGGGGTCGAGGTCATGACCCGCACCCCGATGGGCGCGTCGATCGTCCAGGGCATGGGCTTCCCCTTCCCCCAGGAGCAGCTCGACCGCTACGCCGATACCGGCCTCCCGCCTCAGGGCATCGGTGCCGACATGATCGCCGACGAGTACGCCCTCTCCCGTGAGGATCTCGACGAGTTCGGCGCCCAGAGCCAGCAGCGCGCCGCCGTTGCTCGCGACGAGGGCCGCTTCGAGAACGAGATCATCCCCGTCGAGGTCGACCTCGAGGGCGACACGATCACGATGGTCCACGACGAGGGCATCCGTGAGGGCAGTACCGCCGAGGGTCTCGCCAAGCTGAAGCCGGCCTTCAAGGAGGACGGCAAGATCACCGCCGGGAACTCCTCCCAGATCTCCGACGGTGCCTCCGCCGTACTCATCATGAGCGCCGAGAAGGCCGAGGAGCTCGGCATGAAGCCCCGCGCCCGCTTCCACTCGTTCTCGCTCGCCGGCACCGACCCGGTCACCATGCTGAAGGGCCCGATCCCGGCGACCGAGAAGATCCTCGCCAAGACCGGCCTCACCATCGACGACATCGACCTGTTCGAGGTCAACGAGGCGTTCGCCTCGGTCGTGCTGGCCTGGCAGAAGGAGACCGGCGCCGACATGAGCAAGGTCAACGTGAACGGTGGCGCCATCGCCCTCGGCCACCCGCTCGGCGCCTCTGGCACCAAGCTGATGTCGACGCTCCTCAACGAGCTCGAGCGCACCGGCGGCCGCTACGGCCTCCAGGTGATGTGCGAAGGCGGCGGCATGGCCAACGCCACGATCATCGAACGCCTCGACTGACACCGTTGGTGAACCACCCCGTCCGAACGGGTCGAGCGAACGGACTAGCCGCCCAGCGCGTGGGCCACGGCATGGAGGTCGTGGCGTTCGCGGATGCGGGCGACCCAGATGGCGATGTCGACCGGCCACGGCGGGTCGGCGATGTGTTCGGCCAGTTGGGTGATGTTCTGTTCCTGTTCGTCGACGAGCGACCTCCGCTCGTCGGCGGGCACGGCGGAGAGTTTCTGGGCGAACTCCCACGCCTGGTCACGGGCCCATTCGATGGCGAAGCCCGAGGCGTCCTCGTCGAACCGGGCGGCGGCCCAATCGGCGATCCCCATCCACGGTGACACGGTCGCCATCGCATCCTGCATGTCGTCGATGAGCGACCCGAGCACCTCGTTGATCGACATGAAGTCGTCGCGGAGGTCCTCGATCGTCATCTCCGGGTGACGGTCGACCGTCTCCGCGGCCGCGATCCCGAGGTCGAAGTTGATGTGGGCGTTCATGCCCAGCATCAGGTGCTGCATCAAGGTGATCTTGGCGTTGCGCGAGGCGTCGAAGGTGACCTGCCACGGCCCCGTCACGGGAGCGCCGTCCCAGTGGCCGCGGCACGCATCGAGCCAGCGTTGGGCGAAGAGGACGTCGAGGGCCTCCATCACCGCCGGGTCGGGGAACTCCATCTCCCGGATGCCGTCACGCACCCGCCGGGTGACGCCCCGGTACATGAGCGCGAAGTAGCCGCGACGGTCGTTGGCGTCGATGCAGCGTCCGACCTCGACGTCCATCTCGTCGAGGATCTCGTGGATCGACGGTAGGGGTGGGGCCTGGTCCGGCATGGCCCCCGACAGTAGGCGCGGCGCATCGTTTGCGGAGGCGCTGGGGAGGGGACGGCAACGCAGCACGCCGAGCAGGTGCGGATCGTGAAGGAGTTGCCGGCGCGGCTCGACGCGGGAGGTCTCCGGCGCAACCCGACGTCGGTGTACGTCGACCCCTCAGCTCCAGATGGCACAGGGTCTCGCCGACATCATCGGCGACGAGGACGACGTGATGAGTGCCAGCCAACAGGTGTCGGCCGAGACCGGCGCTCTCACCCACACGGTGTTCGGGCGCAACGAGCCGGCGCTGCACCACGACCACAACACCGACCGCGCCGCCCTCGGGATGGACCTGCTGCCACTCCTCGACGAACCCGACCTCGCCGCCCAACCCCGCACCTGAGGCGAGCGCCGCAGTCGCGCCAGACACCGGCCCAGTTGTCGCGGTCAGGACGGGCTGTGGGCGGCCTCTGCGCGCGAGACGCCGATGCCGCTCTTCTCGTCGGGACCGAAGCGGTCGAGTTCGGCGTCGAGGTCGAGCGGGGTGACCGAGAGCGCCGCGGCGCGGTCGTCGTCGGTGAGGAGCCGAGCCGGGATGAGCCACACCACCTCGAACTCGAGACCGTCGGGGTCGAGTGCGTAGAGGCTCTTCGTGGTGCCGTGGTTGCTGGCGCCCACCAGGGAGCCGCGCTCGGCGAGGACGGTTCGCACATGGGCCAGTTCGCCGAGGGTGTCGACCTCCCAGGCCAGGTGGTAGAGGCCGACCGAACTCTCTCCCGCGGCGCTCGGGCCGGCCTTCGAGCCGATTGCGAAGAGGCCGAGGTCGTGGTCGTTGGTCGAGCCCGGGGCCCGCATGAATGCGGCGTTCGGGAACACGGTGACGGGATCGAACCCGAGGACGTCCGCGTAGAACTCGACGCTGCGCTCGATGTCGCGGACGTACAGCACGGCGTGGTTCAGTTGATGGATCGCCATGATCTGGTCAACGCCCGCCGACGCCCGTTTCTTCCCGCCGAAGGGGTGTTCGACGACGCGATCGCGGGCTGATTCTCCGATGTTTTGCCTGCATACGGCATCAACGCGCAAGAAGTGCGTGGGTCGCGGCGTGAACCGTCTGTAGGGTTGTACCCGCAATGTGAGTCAATCCAAGGTGGCTCCAGGAGTAAGGGAGCCGAAATGGCGACAGGTACTGTGAAGTTCTTCAACGACGAGAAGGGCTTCGGTTTCATTTCCGTTGCGGGCGAGAACGATGTTTTCGTCCACTACTCGAACATCGTCGGCACCGGTCGCCGCTCGCTCAACGAGGGCGACACCGTCGAGTTCGAGGTCGGCCAGGGCCGCAAGGGCCCGGAGGCGGTCGACGTCAAAGTCATCTGAGGAGGCGATTCCCGTGGCCTCGAGCCCGCAGAGTTATCAGAAACGCCAGCGCGAACTCCGTAAGAAGGAACGCAAGGCAGAGAAGCAGGCGATCCGGCACGGCCGGAGCGCAGCGAAGAAGGAAGCTGCGGTCGATTCCGGCCCCAGCGAGGACGAGCTGCTCGAAGAGTTCCGCGTCCTCAACGAGAAGTTCGCTGCAGGCGAGGTCGAACAAGACGACTTCGACTACCGCAAGGCCGAACTCTTCGCCATGATGGGTCTCGGCGAGCCGCCGGAACCCCGCGAAGAGTCGACCGACGAGGCCGAGGCCACCGCCGACGTCGAGTGACGACCATCAACGCAGTGCAGGGCCCCGCCGGCAGGCGGGGCCCTGCCGCGTTGTCGGGCCGGGCACGTCCGGTCCGGGTCAGCCCGCCCGCCGCGCGACCAGCCAGAAGCCGGTGCCGGCGCGTGACGTCGTGCCATGCCAGTCACCGGGAAGGGCGTCGACCACGTCGTCGGGCGGGAGATGGATCGGGGTCTGGTCGCCGTTCGTGTTGATCCAGAGCGCGGCGCCGTCCGGTCGCAGCACCCGGTCGACTTCGCTCGGGAACAGGAGCATGTTGATCATGACCACGACGTCGACGGCGTCGTCGGGCATCGGCAGCGACGACGCGTCCGACCGGACGCGCGGCGCGTCCGCCACCGAGAGCCGCAGCATCTCGGATGCGATGTCGGTGCACACGAGCGACTCGACCTGTTCGGAGATGATCCGGCTCCCCACGCCGGTGCCCGACCCCAACTCGAGCCAGCGGCCGTCGAGGGGAAGAGCGCCCCGGTCGAGCGCGTCGTGCAGCGGTGCGGTTCGGGTGGCGTTTCCCCGGCCCTCGGTCCACTCGCCCGCCAACCCGTCGAACAGGTCGGCCACCTTGTGGGCCCGCTCTCCGTTCCACTTGCCCTCGAAGGCGACGCCCCGGGTCACCTTGCGCATCGGGTGGTCGGGGCCGGCGAACTCTTCCGGCGCGACGGCCGACTCGTGGTCGGGGAGGTGGTCCAACGCGGCCATCGTCATGTACTACTCCGGTCGTCCCGTGATGGCGAACGCGACCGCCGCCGCATGACCGACGTTCAGGGAGTCGACGTCGTCGGCGATCGGGATGCGGACGCGGCGGCTCGCCCGCTCCATCGCCGTGTCCGACAGCCCGGGCCCTTCCGCGCCCAGCACCAGGGCGAGACGATTCGGGACGGGCAGCGACCAGATGTCGGACGCACCTTCGTCGGGGGTCAGCGCCCACGTCTCGAAGCCGTGGGTCGCCAGGCGGTCCAGCGCCTCGGGCCAACGGCTCGCCCGCGCCGCCGGGAGGTGGAGCACCTCTCCCATGCTGACCCGCACCGTTCGGCGGGCGTAGGGGTCGGTGCAGGTCGGATCGAGCACGAGACCGTCCACGCCGAGGGCTCGTGCGGCACGGGAGATCACACCGACGTTCTCGGCGTCGTTCAGCCCTTCCAGTACTGCGAGCCGGGTCACAGTGGACGCGAGGTCGTCGACGCCCGGCGCCGGCTTCCGCTCGGCGGCCGCCAGCACGCCGCGGTGGACGTCGAATCCCACTGTCGCTTGGAGAACCTCGCGCCCGACCACGTGGACCGGCACGTCGGAGTCGGCGAGGTCGGGGAAGTCCTGTCGCAGCCGGTCCAGCCGGGCGGGGAGCAGGAGGAGCGACCGCAGGGAGTGGCCCGAGTCGAGCGTCCGTGCGATCGCCGCCCACCCCTCGGCGACGAAATGGGTGTCGTCCGCCTGGGTGCGAAGTGCGGCGGCCCCGTGGAGCAGCCGGTAGTCGGCGAGGCGCGGGTCGGCAGGGTCGTCGATCGGGACGATCACTCGGCGACGTCGGCGATCGCCGATCGGAGTGCGTCGGCCCCGGCATCGAGTTCGTCGGCTGTCACGTTGAGCATCGGGGACATCCGGATGACATTCCCGTAGAGGCCGCCCTTGCCGACGAGGAGACCGTGCGCCTTGCATGCCTCGAGCAGCGCGACGGTGCGCGTCCCGTCGGGCTCGATGGTGCCGGGGTGGCAGATCTCGAGTGCCCACATCAGCCCTCGCCCTCGGATCTCGGCGAGCCACGGCGTCGATTCGACGATGGGCGCGACCGCGTCCTCGAAGCGTCGGCCCATCGCCTTTGCGTTGCCCTGCAGATCCTCCTCTTCGACTGCGCGGAGGGTCGCCAGCCCGGCCGCCGTCGAGAGCGGGTTGCCGCCGAAGGTCGAGAAGTTGAGCACGTCGATCGTGTCCATGATGTCGGCACGGGCGACGCAGCCGGCGAGCGTGATCCCGTTGCCCACGCCCTTGGCGAAGGTGAGGATGTCGGGGGTGATGCCGTGCGCCTCATAGCCCCAGAAGTGGTCACCTGTGCGGCCCCAGCCGGTCTGCACCTCGTCGGCGATGAACAGGATCCCGCGGTTGTCGAGCTCCTTCTTCATCGCTCCGAAGAACCCGTCGGGTGGCACGGTGAAGCCGCCGACGCCCTGGATCGGCTCGGCGATGAGGGCGGCCACGTCGCCTGCCGACGTCATGTCGAGGAGTTGGACGAGGTCGCCCACACAGGCCGTGGTGTAGGCGTCGTCGTCGAGGTCGGCGAAGGGCGAACGGAGCCGGTAGCCACCCTGCACGAACGTGACCTGCAGCCCGGACAGCGACGTGGACGACCAGGCGGCGTGCGACGTGATCGCCTGCGCCGTGAACGAGCGGCCGTGGTAGCTGTTCCGCATCGCCAGGATCTGGTTCGACTGGCGGTAGCTGGTGGCGAGCAGGATCGCCGTGTCGTTGGCCTCGGTGCCCGACGGTGTGAAGAACACGCGGGCGTCGGGGATCCCGGACTTTGCTGCGATGGCCTCGGCCAGCTCGAGCATCGGCTGCGACAGATAGAGCGTCGAGGTGTGCAGCACCTTCGAAGCCTGGTCGTTGATGGCGGCCGTGACCTGCGGGTGGTTGTGTCCGATCATCGTGGTGAGAACGCCACCGAACCAGTCGAGATAGCGGTTGCCCTCGACGTCCCACACCCAACTGCCCTCGCCCCGCTCGATCGAGATCGGGTCGGCGTAGTACGGCGACAGAAACGAGGGCAGCACACGCCGGTACTGCGCGAGAAGATCGGCGTTCGTCGGCATCCATCCGACGCTACGCGATCGCGACTGCTCTTCTCGACGCTGTGGCCCGGTCTGCTTCGGCCCTGATGTCGGTGGCCTGTTGACGGACGGGTTGGCTCGCGCGAAGATCGAACAGGTGTTCCCTTTGCAGGCAACGTTGTTCGGAGGCGGTGAGCCGGTGGCGGACCACGGCTTCGCCGAAGCGGTACGGATCGACCTCGACGGCACCACGTGGGTGGAGTTCGTACCGCAGTGGCTGAGCGGCGCCGACACTCTGTTCGAGCAGATCTTCGACACGGTCGAGTTGAGCCAGCGCACCGGTATCCAGATGTACGAGTCGCTGGTCGACGAGCCTCGCCTCACCTCTTGGTGGCACTCCGAGTCGGGTGAACCCGAGCCGCTCCCGATCCTCACGACCCTCCGGGAGATGCTGGTCGCCAGGTATCACCGGCCGTTCGACTCGCTCGGGATCAACCTCTACCGCGACGGCAACGATTCGGTGGCCTGGCACGGTGACCGCCATCGTCACCACACCACCGACCCTGTGGTGGTCCTCCTCAGCCTGGGCGCGCCCCGTCCGCTGAAGCTGCGTCCGCGCGGGGGCGGCCCGTCACGCAGCTGGGATCTCGGTCGGGGCGACCTGTTCGTCATGGGTGGCGCGTGCCAGCACGACTGGGAGCACTGTGTCCCCAAACTGGCGCGATCTGTCGGCCCGCGGATGTCGGTGGCGTTCCGTCACGACACCCGCTGAGATGCCGCGAGGGAACGGGTCACTCGCTCCAGGCCTTGAGCTTCTCGAAGGTGGCGAGGGCGTCGGGGCCCATCGGGTTCACGTTGAGGTGGGTCACGCCGACGTCCTTGAACACCTGCAGGCGCTCGCGCACGTAGCCCTCGTCACCGATCAGCGACGAGAGGTCGATGTACTCGTCGGGCACGGCGGCCATCGCCTCACCGCGCTTGCCGCCGAGGAACAGGTCCTGGATCTCCTCGGCCTCCTGCTCCCAGCCGTAGCGCTTGAAGAGGTCGTTGTAGAAGTTCTTCGACTTGGCACCCATGCCACCGACGTAGAAGCCGATCAGGTTGCGGGCGGCGTCGCGGGCCTCCTGGATGTGGTCGCCCTCTCCGAGCGCCACGAAGCTGCCGGCCATGATCTCGAGCGGCTTCTTCTCGGGGTCGCGCTTGGCGGTGCCGGCGGCGAGCGGCTCGCCCCACACCTGCGCGAAGCGGTCGGGCACGAAGTGGATCGTCTGCCAGATGTCGGCGACTTCGGCGGTGAGCTCGACGTTCTTCGGGCCGATCGTGGCGAGCGCGATCGGGATGTCGGGGCGCGGCGGCGGGCCCATCCAGCGGAGGGCCTTGCCGAGGCCGGTCCCGCCCTCCATCGGCAGCTGGTAGGTGGTGCCGTCGTGGCTGACCTTGTCGCCACTCCACACCTTCTTGCAGATCTCGATGGTGTCGCGGGTGCGGGCGATCGGCGTGGCGAACGGCACGCCGTGCCACCCTTCGATCACCTGCGGGCCCGACGTACCGAGCCCCAGCACGAAGCGCCCTCCCGAGAGTGCGTCGAGTGTCGCCGCCGTCTGGGCGATCAGCGCAGGTGAACGCGAGTAGAGCGGGATGATGCCCGTCATCAACTCGACCCGTTCGGTCGTCGCGGCGATGTAGGTGAGCGTGGTGATGGCGTCGTAGCCGTAGATCTCCGGTGCCCAGAGAAGGTCGACGCCGGCGGACTCGAGGTCCTGGGCCTGCTGGGCCAGCCGCTGAGGGTCGCCACCGAACGCGATCGACGTGCTGATCTTCATCCCGTCAGCCTTGCACCCGACCCTGCACGGATCCCCATCGGCAGAGCGACGCGACGTCAGCGGGCTTGGCCGAGGAGCTCGGCACGAACGGCTTGGAGGCGCGGCGCCGGCTCACCGTCCGACCACGGGTCGGCGAGGATCGCCCGCTCGTATGACGCCCACTCCTGCTTCACACCCGCCGGGTCGCCCGCCTGGGCATGAGCACGCATCCGGAGGGCGATCATCTCCTCGTGCCCCGGGAGCACACGTAGCCCACGGTCGGTCGCCGCGAACAGTGTCTCGATGTCGCCGACGTGAAGGGCGCGTCGGGCCAGTTCGGTGCACGCGCCGACGGCGAGCAGGACCAGGTTGGACGTGATTCCCTCGGCGTCGGGCCACAGGTAGTCGGTGCCGGCGAACGGAGCGTCGGCGATGAGGTCGAGGACCGGGCGGAGCACCTCGATGGCATCGTCGTGATCCCGTACACCTCGCGCGTGATCGAGTCGCGCACTGACGAGCTCCGAGTCGGAGACGACCCTGTGGTCGAGCGGGAGGTCCTCGGTGAGAGTGCGCGCCAACCACTCGCCCTCGGGTGGGGTCACCAGCCGGGCGAGCGTACGACGGGCCTCGGACACGACGTTGGCGAACGTGGCGTCGCGTACGTCGAGATCCCACAGGGCAGTTCGAGCGGCCGTTCGGGTCGAGCGGTCGCGGTGGGTCACGAGCCACGCCAGCAGTTCCACCGACTTCGACCTGCTGAACGAAGCGGTGTTGCCCGAGTGGTCGGTGACCGCGATGCCGCCGAAGAGGGAGACGACGATGTCGTGCGGCGGCTCGTCGAACGGTTCGCCGTCCGGAGCCCACTCCAGTTCATCCTCGACCGGGG
>CBFCWZ010000090.1:0-11704 GCA_965601935.1 uncultured Ilumatobacteraceae bacterium | reverse complement strand
GCGCTGTGACCTGGCAGGTTCCCACCCTTCAACCTCTTCGTCTTCCGCGATGGTGACACCTATGCGGCGAGGAGGTCGGACATGACTTTCTGCCAGCGGGCGGGATTGCTCTTGTAGGGGGCGTAGAAACTGATTCGCTCGATGACGTCGCCGTAGCGGCGGGTCAGTTCGGGGGCGATCGACTCGGGTTCGCCGACGACGGCGAAGGTGTTGAGGACCTCGTCGTCGATGAGGGTTCCCATCTTCTCCCACTCGCCCTGCTTCGAGAGGGCATTCAATTCGTCTTGGAGGCCGCCCCAGCCGTGGATGTCGAGGACGCCCCGGTAGGCGGGTGTGGACCCGTAGAACGAGATCTGCTGGCGGGTCCCTGCGCGGGCCTGCTCCAGTTCGGCCTCGTCGTTGCCGGTCACCACGAACGACGGTCCGACGATCTCGAACCCCTCCATCGTCTTGCCGGCCTTGGCGCGGCCCCGCTCGAGCGCGGGGAGCGTGACCTCGCGGAGGTACTTCTCGGTGGTGAACCCATGACAGATGAATCCGTCGCACACCTCGCCGGCGACCTCGGTCATCAGCTCGCCCACACCGGCGAGGAACACCTTGGGCGGGCCGAACCCGTCGAGCTCGGTGGCCGGAGGCGTGAAGAACGGCGTCATGAGCGTGTGGGTGTAGAACTCGCCACGGAACTGGAGCTTCTCGCCGGTGAGCCACGTCTCCCAGATCGCCCGCATCGCCAGCACGAACTCGCGCATCCGTGCCGCCGGTCTCGACCACTCCATCGAGAACCGTTTGGTGATGTGGGGCTTGATCTGGCTCCCGAGCCCCAGTACGAAGCGGCCCTTCGAGTAGGCCTGCAGGTCCCACGCCGTGTTGGCGAGGGTCATCGGGCTGCGGGCGAACGCCACCGCGATCGAGGTGCCGAGCTCGATGTGGGTGGTGTGCTCGGCTCCGAGCAGGAGTGGCAGGAAGGGGTCGTGGCTGGTCTCGGCCGTCCATGCTCCCGAATAGCCCGCTTCCTCCAGCTCCTTCGCCGTGGCTCCGGCGCTGAAGAGATCCCCTGTGAGTCCTCCGTCGACCTTCATGGCGGCGACGGTACCGCTCGGTCGCGGGTCGGCTTCAGTCCTGGTCGCGGAGGAAGCGCTGGATCTCGGCGGCCAGTTCGTCGCCGGAGCGCATCTCCAGCTCCTCGTCGGGCGCCTCGGCGCCCTGGTCGCCGACGGTGGAGTCGTAGATCTCCTCGAGCTGGCGGACCATCGCCAGGTGGTCGTCGTTGGCATCGACGATCTGGTCGATGCGGCTCCGTTGGGAGTCCACCTCGCGCTGGAGTTCACCGGAGTCGATCCGGATCCCGGTGACGAGTTCGAAGCTTTCCAACAGCGTCACCGTGGATGCCGGGTACGACATCCCGGACACGTAGTGCGGCACCTGCACCCACAGCCCCAGAGTCGGGATCCGCTTCGCATGGAGCGCGTGTTCGAGCGTGGCGGCCACACCGGCCGGTACGTCGACCGAGCTTCGTGTGAAGGGCAGTGCGCCGATCACATCGATGGAAGGGGAGGAGACGGCGATCTGGGGTGAACGGGTGTGAGGCGCGGCGAAGGGGTACGCGCCGAAGGCGATCATCTGACGCACGCCGCAGCTGACAGCGAGGTCGACCACCGCCCGCCCGAAGGCGTGCCACGCCATGTCGGGCTCGGGCCCCGTGAGGAGGAGGATGTCGTCGCCTCCAGGGGTTCGACCGGCGCTCATCTCGAGGGTGGACCAGATGAGGTTCGAGTTCACGCCGTCCCTCAGCTCCATCGTCGGGCGGCGGGCCCGGAAGTCGATGAAGGTGTCCTCGTCGAAGCGCAGGATCGGCGAGGCGTTGCAGGCGTCGGCGACTGCTCGGGCGGCGGCCTCGGCTGCCCCGGCGGCATCGATCCAACCAGTCAGCATCACCACCATCACCGGTTCGTGCAGCATCGGCTCGTCGACGAGCCATTCGTACGGAGCCTCGTTCACGCGAGTCGCTCCAAGATGTCCTCGGCGGTGGCTGCAGCGGCCTCCACCTGCAGCTTGAACGGCAGCAGTTCCTCGGCGCTGCGCTCGCCGAGGGCACCCCCGAGGTAGCGGGAGTAGACCCCCTCGAGAATGCAGGCGAGTTTCCAATAGGCGAACGACACATAGAAGTCGAGTTGGGACACGTCGCGCCCCGAGACCTCGGCGTAGCGCTCGGCGAGTCGGGGCCGGTTCCAGAACCCGGGTGCGCTCGTGGCGCCACCGGTCCAGGCCGACGCATCGTCGTCCGGGCCGGTCCAGTACACCTGGAGCAACCCGAGGTCGGCCAGCGGATCGCCGAGCGTGCAGATCTCCCAGTCGAGCACCGCCACGACATCGCCGGAGTCGCCGACCATGCAGTTGTCGAGGCGGTAGTCGCCGTGCACGATCGTGGCGGGTCCCTGCTCGGGGGCCCGCTCTTCGAGCGTGGCATGGACACGGTCGACGGCGCCCAGGTCGCGGGTCTTGCCCTGGTTCCACTGGCCGTACCAGCGGCGGAGCTGCCGGGCGATGTAGCCCTCGTGGCGTCCGAGGTCGGCCAGCCCGGCCGTGTCGAGGTCGACCGCGTGGATGGCGGCCATCGTGTCGACGAGGGAGCGGCTGGCGCAGCCCCGGGCGGCTTCGTCGAGGGTGTCGACCGCCGACTGCTGGTCGCGCAGGACGTGGCCGTCGACGAACCGCATCACGTAGAAGGGTGCGCCGTTGACCGAGGCATCGTCACAGAAACCCATCACCTCGGGCACCGGGACGGCGGAACCCTGGAGGCCGCGGATGATCTTGTGTTCGCGCCCCATGTCGTGGGCGCTGGCCAGCACGTGGCCGAGCGGGGGGCGGCGGAGCACGAATCGCTCCCCGTCGGCATCGGTGACCTTGAAGGTGAGGTTGGAGTGTCCACCCGCGATCATCTCGAAGGTGAAGGGCGCCGTTGCGTCGTCGACATTGGCGGTGAGCCACTCGGTGACCGGGTCGACCTGGATGCCGTGGGGTTCACCGTTCATGATGGGACCGAGGGTAGCCACGGAGCACCGATAGCTTTGAACGCATGCCATACGTCGACGTCACCGATGAGACCTTCGAGGCCGAGGTCATCGAGAAGTCCAAGGAGGTCCCGGTCGTCATCGATCTGTGGGCACCGTGGTGTGGCCCGTGCAAGACACTCGGCCCCATCATCGAGAAGGTGGTCGACTCCACCGACGGCAAGGTCGTGCTCACCAAGGTGAACGTCGACGAGAACCCGGCGGTCGGGCAGGCGTTCCGCGTCCAGTCGATCCCCGCCGTGTACGCCCTGAAGGACGGCGCGGTGGTCGACGGCTTCATGGGCGCCTACCCGGAGCACGCCGTGCAGCAGTTCGTCGACTCCCTCATCCCGAGTGAGGAGGAGCAGACGGTGAAGGACCTCATCGAGGCGGGCGACGAGGCGAGCCTCCGTCTGGCGCTCGGTCTGGAACCCACCAACGAGGACGCCATCGTCGGACTGGCCGAGCTGCTCGTGGGGCAAGGGAACAACGACGAGGCGCTCGAGCTGCTGGCGAAGATCCCCGAGAGCGAGCGCACCCGCAAGGTCGCCGCGTCGGCCCGTGTGGGTGACGAACCCCACGACGAGTACGACCGCGAGCTGAACGAGCTGCTCGGCAAGGTGAAGACCGACGACGAGGCCCGTCAGAGGTTCGTCGACCTGCTCGAACTGATGGGCAACGACGATCCGCGCACGGCCGACTACCGGCGCCGCCTCACCGCCCAGCTCTACTGAGCCCGCCGGAACAGCGTTCTCAGCCGCCCCTGGAGGGCGTCCTCCACCTCGGGGTAGCGCGCCCGGAGCGCCCTCGCGGCGCCGCTGCCCGCCAACTCCTCGGGGAGTTGTGGCTCGACACGGAGGAGGCGCAGGCAGGCGGCCAGCACCGTGAATCCGGGGGCGATCCCGGCGCCGGACGCGTCGGACTCCAGATGGGCGGCGATCCCGTCCAGACCGTCGAGCAGGTCGTGGGCCTGACGGTCGAGCGCGGGCAGGTCCCACAGCGTCTCGACGAGCTCGGCCGACCGGGTGCGGTCGAGCTCGCCGCGGGTGACGATGATGTCGGCGCGCTCACTGCTGACGGCCAGGTTGGTCGGGCGCATCCATGTGTCGGGTCGCAGCTCGCCCAGCTTCGCGCCCTGCATGGCCGTGCGGAACTCTCGTCGATCGGGTGCGGTCCGCCTGGCGTCGAGTGTGGTGACCACCCACCAGTGGCCGTCCCAGTCCGTCGGCGTGAGCGTTCGCCCGATGTCCTGCTCGCGCTGGCGGGCGAGCAGGCGGCCGGTGAGGGCGTAGCCATGATCGGAGGCGGCCAGTTCGCCTGCGGCCACCATCCTCGACACGGCAGTCCGGACCGTGCCGGCGGCAATACCGAACTCGCCTCCGAGGGCGACGAGCGCAGAAACCGGGAGCTCGGGTGGGTGGGTGCCCAGGAGAACCGACAGCACGACGGATCGGGCACTGAGCGACCGCAGGCCCAGGTCCTCCACGATGTTACGTGAGTTGCTCACTGCGATCAGAAATCGTAACATAGGGGGTGTGACCGCAGCCCCCGCGCCCGTCCGCACCCACATGGTGCCGCCGCCCGAGTTGCTGCCCGACGTCCTCCCGACCGACCGCCTCAACGAGCGCGGCATGGCGACGCCCGACTGGCGCGACGAACTGCGGCGGATCCCCAACGCCCGCAACGTGTTCACCGTGTTCATGATGTTCGTGCAGTCATACGGCGTCGTCATCGCCGCGGCGGTCGTCAACACCTGGTGGGCCTACCTGCTCGCCTTCGTACTGATGGCTCGCGGGCACGTGTGCCTGGCCATCATGGGCCACGAGGCGGCGCACCGGCTGGTGTTCACGAACCGGTTCGCCAACGACTTCGTCGGACGCTGGATCGCCTCCTACCCGGGGTTCACCGCGATGATGGCGTACCGGCGGGCGCACTTCTCCCACCACAAGGACGAACTCGGGCCCAACGAGCCCGACCTGATGCTCTACGCGGGCTATCCGATCCCGCGCGACTCGTGGCGCCGCAAGCTGACGCGCGACGCGTTCGGCATCAGCGCCTACAAGAACTTGAAGGGGATCTACCACGCCGCGCGCAAGAAGCGTGCCGAGGCGTACTACATCATCGCCAGCCAGCTCGTGATGCTGGCCGTGGCGATCGCATTCGACCGTCCCTGGGCCTACGTGGTGTGGATCCTCTCGTGGAGCACCGTGTGGCGGGTCACGAACCGGCTGCGGGCGATCGCCGAACACGGCGGCATGGAGCGCTCGAAGGATCGTCGGCGGACGACCCACGTGATCCACCAGAGCCTCCTCGCCCGCTACTGGATGGTGCCGTACCACACGGGTTGGCACCTCGCTCACCATGTCGACATGGGGGTGCCGTGGCGCAACCTGCCACGGCTGCACGACGAGCTGGTCCGTTCAGGATGGGTGGTTCCGGAGATCGAGTATCCGAGCTACTGGGCATTCTGGCGGGCCTGCTCGTCAGGGGTGCCGCGCGAGAAGGGTGCTCCGATAACGTCGTAGGCGCCGACTTCCTCCCGTGAACGCGGGCGCGGTGGCGCCCAACGGTGTGAGGAGGTCCCGATGGACCAGAGGTCCGATCAACCGGATCCCGGCGCGGGCGGATGGGCCCGGCGGGTAGGAGAGTGGTTGTCGTGGTTCGGCGTGGCGCGGCTCGTTTCGAGCGCGATCGGCGTGCTCCTGGTGGCCGTCGGTGCAGTGTGGCTGTTCCGGTCGCCGCCGCCCGATGTCGCGTCGGGCCTGGCGGTGGCCACGACGACGAGCACCGTCGACCAGCGGAGTGACGGGTCCACGACCGTGGCATCGACGGCTCCGGAGCCCGAGACGATCGTGGTGCACGTGACCGGAGCGGTGCGGGCAGCCGGCGTGTTCGAACTCCCGGCGAGGGCCCGCGTCCGAGATGCGGTGGCGGCCGCGGGTGGACCCTCGGCGGGAGCCGACGAGGCGCTGCTCAATCTGGCGGCCCCGTTGGTCGACGGCAGCCGGATCGAGGTGCCCGAGGTCGGTGACGACGTCGCGGTGGTGATGGTTCCCGCCACCTCCCCGGCCGACGGTCCAGGAGTCGCCCCGATCGACATCAACCGTGCATCGGCAACGGAACTCGAGGCGTTGCCCGGAGTCGGGCCGGCCACCGCGGAGGCCATCGTGACCGAGCGCGACACGAGCGGGCCCTTCGTTTCGGTGGACGACGTGCAGCGGGTGCCCGGGATCGGCCCGGCGCGGCTGGCCGCGCTGCGGGATCTGATCGTCACGTGAGCCGGCCTCTCTGTGCCGGGCTACCAGTCGAAGACCGAATTGCCGATCGAGATGGCGGCGATCCCGAGCGCAATCCCTGCACCGGCCCAGATCCCGATCATCATCACCAGATAGTGCCGCCAGTAGTCCGACCAGTCGGCCGTGGGGTTCTTGGTCGCGCGTCGTGCGGCGATGAAGCCGACGACCATCCACAACACCCCCGAGGCGAGTATCGCGTAGGGGTAGTCGGAACGCTCACCGAACGGTGCGCCGACGAACAGCAGCGCCGGGGCAGCCATCACACCGCCGAGCAGTCCGACGATGCCGCTCCACGCGGTGTCGAACATCCGCAATGACCCATAGGCGATCGCTCCCACGCACGCTGGAATCAGCAATGCCAGCCAGTGGCCCCAGACCCGGATCCGGTGGCGATACCACTGCGGGCCACCCACGATGACGCGGTCGTCGGACCCGGTCATGGGCGCGAGCTCGGACAGTGAGGGGGCAGTTGGGGGCACGTGCCGGACAGGCTATGGGTTGGAGGGGGCACAGGTCACGGACACTCCGGTCGTGCCCACGTCGATTGTCCTCGGGTTGGCCGTGGTCGTGGCGGTCGCGGCGTGGACCCGGCAGACCGGTCCGGCACTGGTGGTCGGCACCGGGCTGTACCTGATGGTGGTTCGCCCTGGTGCGCGACGGTTCGTGGTCGGTGTCGGGCTACTCGTGGTGGCCGCTCTCGCCGGTGCCGAACGAGCCGATCGGGCATGGTCCGAGAACGCCCCCGACGCGCTCGGACCGTTCGTCGGGTGGGTGAAGGTGGTCGACGACCCGCAGCCCTACGCGGGTGCCACGCGGGTGATCGTGGAGATCGACGACGAGCGCTTCGAGGTGTGGGCGAGGGGCCGCGCCCTCCGCCAGCGGGTGTCCGGGTGGCGCGGTGGGGAACGGATGCGCGTGGCGGGCGATCGCGTGGCACTCGATGCCGCGAGATCGAGAAGGGTGGCGTGGCAGCACGTGGTGGGCGCGTTCGACCTCGACTGGGCAGCCGACAAGGATCCCGGCCCGCCCCTGGCGCGGGCATCGAATCGGGTCCGTGGTGCGATCGAGGCCGCCGCCGCGCACCTTCCACCTGACGCCGGTGCACTGTTCCGCGGTCTGGTCGTGGGCGACGACCGGGACCAGCGCCCCGACACGATCGAGGTCTTCCGGGCGAGCGGCCTCTCGCACCTCACTGCCGTGTCGGGACAGAACGTGGCGTTCCTCCTCGCTGCTGCCGGCCCGTTGCTGGTCCGGATGAGGCCTGTGCCGAGGTGGTTGATCACCCTCGCGCTCATCGCCTGGTTCGTCTCGCTCACCAGGTTCGAGCCGTCGATCGTGAGGGCGGGCACCATGGCGGCCTTCTCCGCGACTGCCTTCCTGTTCGGCGCGGTCGGTTCGGCGGTGAGGAATCTCGGCCTGGCGGTCATCGTCCTGGTCCTCGTCGACCCCCTCATCGTCGGTTCGGTCGGCTTCTGGCTGTCGGTGGGAGCCACACTCGGTGTCACCGCAGCCGGACCCCGGATCGCGGAGCTGCTCCCACCGCTCGGCAGGCTGGCCACGCCCGCCGGCGTGACCCTCGGAGCTCAGCTCGGAGTCGCCCTCCCCGCGCTGCTGGTGTTCGGCCGGCTTCCCCTGGTCAGCATCCCCGCCAACCTGCTGGCGGTTCCGATCGCAGGGGCAGTCATGCTCTACGGCCTTCCCGCCGGGCTGCTGGCGGGAATCGTCGAGCCATTGGCACCTGTCCTGATGGCCCAGGCCCACGTGTGGGTGTGGTGGGTCGACCTCGTCGCCCACGTCGCCGCCGACGTGGAACCCGCTCCCGGCCGGGCTGTCACAGGGTGGGCGGTTCTGGGATCGGGACTACTCGCCCTCGCGGTTCGCCGAAGGTTCCGGATGCGACACCGACCGGCTAGAAACTGAGTCGAATGGCGATCCACCTCCTCACGGGTAACGACGAGTCACTGCTGCGCACGGCGGCCACCTCGCTCATCGACGAACTCGTCGGCGACGGTGACCGCGCGATGATGGTCGACGAGTTCGACGGCGACGAGTACGAGTTGCGGGCCGTGGTCGATGCCGCCCAGACGCCGCCCTTCCTGACCGACAAGAGGGTTGTCGTGGCGCGCGGGATGGGTCGCTTCAACGCCGACGACCTCACCGGCCTGCTGGCGTACCTCGAGAACCCGCTCGACAGCTCCGATCTGGTGCTCCTCGCGGGTGGGGGAACACTGTCGCCCAAACTCTCACCGGCTGTGAAGAAGGCCGGGACCGTCACCGCCACCGCGGTCGGAAACCGGGCGAGTGACCGTCAGGACTTCGTGCGCGACCGTGTGGCCGAGGCGGGGATTCGACTCGATGGCCCCGCGCAGGTCCTGCTCGTCGACTGGCTGGGCGAGAACGTCAGCCAGCTCGACGGTGTGCTGACCGCGGTCGCCGCGGCATACGGTCCCACTCAGAAGCTGGGGCGCGACGAGATCGAGCCGTTCCTCGGCGAGGCGGGCGGGCTGCCGCCGTGGGATCTCACCGATGCCATCGACAAGGGCGACACCCGCCGTGCGCTCGACGTGCTCGGCCGGATGATGCGTGGTGGCGGCCGTCACCCGCTGCAGCTCATGTCGACGCTCCATTCGCACTACGCGGCAATCGCCAAGCTCGACGGGACCGACGCCCACAGCAAGAACGACGCCGAACAGATCACCGGGCTGAAGGGCTTCCGGGCGGCCAAGACGCTCGACAACTACACGCGGCTGGGGGGCGACATGACCCGGCGGGCAGTGGACCTGCTCGCGGCGGCCGATCTGGACCTGCGCGGCGACAGCGACCTCGACGACGAACTGGTGATGGAAGTGCTGGTGGCCCGGCTCTCGAAGCTGCGGCGCTGAGGGCGCTGAGGGCGGCGGGCGGGAGACCCGGCGAGGCGGGTCGGCTCAGATCGTTCAGGTAGCGGCGTTGACGCGCTTCATCAGGCGGCTCTTCTTGCGCGCCCCTGCGTTGCGGTGGATGACACCCTTCGACACCGCCATGTCGATGCGCTTGATGGCGGCGCGGACGTCGTCGTCGGCCTGATCGGTGCCGATCGAGGCGTCGGCGGTCTTGACGCGCGTCCTCAACTCGGCCTTGACGGCCTTGTTGCGCTCGTGGCGCTTCAGGTTCGTGATGTTGCGCTTCTTCTGGCTCTTGATGTTGGCCATGGGGATCGAGACCTTGTTCCTCTGCGTCGTCAAAATGTCGTAAGAACGGCTGTGAAACCCTATCGGGAGCGGGGGAGTGGGCCAACCGTCCGCCCTCGGACGGCGCCGGTAGCGTGGGGGTGTCATGCGTCTCGACCGGATCCGGAACTTCTCGATCATCGCGCACATCGATCACGGCAAGTCGACGCTGTCCGACCGCATCCTCGAGATCACCGGTGCCGTCGACGCCCGCGACATGCGCCAGCAGTACCTCGACTCGATGGATCTCGAACGCGAGCGCGGCATCACCATCAAGGCCCAGAACGTTCGGGTGGAGTGGAAGGACCACGTCTTCCACCTCATCGACACGCCGGGTCACGTCGACTTCGGCTACGAGGTGAGCCGCAGTCTGGCTGCGTGCGAGGGCGTCGTCCTCGTGGTCGACGCGGCGCAGGGCATCGAGGCCCAGACCCTCGCCAACTGCTATCTCGCTCTCGAGCACGACCTCGAGATCGTGGCCGCCCTCAACAAGATCGACCTTCCGGCCGCCGACCCCGACCGCTACGCCGGCGAGATCGAGACGGTCCTTGGGATCCCTCGCGATGAGATCATCCCGATGTCGGCCAAGACCGGTGAAGGCGTCGCCGACCTCCTCGACGCGGTGATCGAGCGGATCCCCGCTCCCGCAGGCGACCCGAACGGGCCGCTGCAGGGCCTCATCTTCGACTCCCAGTTCGACCAGTACCGCGGTGTGGTGTCGAGCGTGCGGGTCGTCAACGGCCACATGGCGTCGAACTCCAAGCTCCATTTCATGCAGGCGGGCGCCAACCACGAGGCCCTCGAGATCGGTGTCCGTTCTCCCGGGCCCACCCCGGTGAAGGAACTCGGTCCGGGTGAGGTCGGCTACCTCATCGCCGGCATCAAAGACGTGGGTGACGCCCGCTCGGGCGAGACCGTCACCACCGCCGCCCACGGCGCCGAGTCGGCCCTGCCCGGCTACCGCGACCCCAAACCGATGGTGTTCTCCGGTCTCTTCCCGATCGACGGCGACGACTTCCCCGTGCTGCGCGAGTCGCTGGAGAAGCTGAAGCTCAACGACGCGTCGATCACCTACACCCCCGAGTCGTCCGGGGCCCTTGGCTTCGGCTTCCGTTGCGGTTTCCTCGGCTTGCTCCACATGGAGATCGTGAAGGAGCGCCTCGAGCGCGAGTTCGGCCTCGCCCTCATCGCCACCGCCCCGAGCGTCGAATACCGCATCACCCGCACCGATGGCAGCGAGGACACGGTCGACAACCCGGCCGACCTGCCCGAGGCGCAGAAGCTCGACCGCATCGAAGAGCCCTACTTCCGGCTGTCGATCATCACGCCGAGCAACTACACGGGCACGCTGATGGACTTGTGCCAGAGCAGGCGCGGCGAGATGAAGAAGATGGAGTACCTCAGCCCCGAGCGGGTCGACCTCCAGTACGAACTGCCGCTCGCCGAGGTGGTGGTCGACTTCTTCGATCAGATGAAGTCGCGTACCCAGGGCTACGCCAGCCTCGACTACGAGCCCGCCGGGTACCGGCCCTCCAACCTGGTGAAGGTCGATCTCCTCCTGAACGGCCAGCCCGCCGACGCGTTCTCCACGATCGTGCACCGCGACAACGCCTACGAGTACGGCCGCCGGATGTGCGAGAAGCTCAAGGAACTGATCCCGCGCCAGATGTTCGACGTGCCGATCCAGGCCGCGATTGGCGGGAAGATCATTTCTCGTGAGACCGTGAAGGCCAAGCGCAAGGACGTGTTGGCCAAGTGCTACGGCGGGGACATCACCCGGAAACGCAAGCTGCTCGAGAAGCAGAAGGAGGGCAAGAAGAAGATGAAGTCGATCGGACGGGTCGAAGTCCCCGGCGACGTCTTCATCAACGCCCTCAAGCTCGACGACTGAGGCCGGATGTCGGCCACGTTCCGTTCACTGCGCTACAGGAACGCCCGTCTCTTCTTCTCGGGTCTGCTCGTCTCCAACGTCGGGACGTGGCTGCACCTGACGGCGATGTCGCTGCTCGTCTACCGGATCACCGGGGAGGCGACGTCGGTCGGTCTCAGCATCGCATTCCAGTTCCTCCCGCTGCTCCTGCTCGGGGCGTGGGCGGGTTCGATCGCCGACGCGGTCGATCGCCGGAAGATGGCCATCGTCACCCAGAGT
>CBFCWZ010000089.1:0-11711 GCA_965601935.1 uncultured Ilumatobacteraceae bacterium | reverse complement strand
ATACAACACCTCAAGGGGGAGAACACGTGAGAAGGAGCAAGCCCGCTCGGGCTCTTGCCGCACTCGTTGCGCTGACGTTCGTCGCCGCCGCCTGTGGCGACGACGATGACGACGGGGGCAGCGACGACACCGAGGCACCGGCCGAGACCGAAGCCGCCGAAGAAGAAGCACCCGCCGAGACCGAAGCCGCCGAAGAAGAAGCACCCGCCGAAACCGAAGCCGCCGAAGAAGAAGACATGTCGGAAGAAGAGGACGCCGGTGGCAGCGGTCTCGCCGACGACGCCACCTTCGGCAACGGCGCCGAGGCCTGGGAGGCCGCCGTCGCCGCCGGTGACGCCAACCCGCTCGCCGCGGAAGGCGACCCGATCAATCTGTTCATGGTGAACCTCGAGGGTTCGCCGGGTGGTTCGTTCCCAGAGGTCCGCGAGGGCTTCGAGATCGGCATGGACTACATCAACAGCACCTTGGGTGGGATCGGTGCCGACCTCGAGGCCGGTACACCAGGCGTTCCCCTCGAGATGGACATCTGCGCCCACGCTCTCGACCCGGCCGAGGCCCAGGCCTGCGCCACCGAGTCGATCTCGGGCGACCCGGCGATGATCATCAAGGGAATCGACTTCTTCTCGGCCGTGATGTGGCCGGTGTGGGAGCAGTACCCGGTGATCGACACCCTGCCGATCTTCGTGTCCGACTTCACCGCGCCCAACTCGCTGGCCATGAACGGTGGGTGCGTCGTCGCCTTCCCGGGCGCGGCGCAGATCATGGTGGAGAACGCCGGTCACGACAAGATCGCGATCATCTACTCCGACAACGGTCCGGGCCAGGAGTGCTGGGCCGACACCCAGGAGCGCTTCTTCCAGTACTACGCCGATCAGGGTCTCATCGAGTTCATCGGTATCCCCGAGGCGCCCGGCGACCCGTCGGACAACGACGCCAACGTGCAGACGGCGCTGAACTTCCTCGAAGGCAGCAACGGTGCGATCCACTTCGGTATCGCCGCGGCTGACTGCGCCGAGTACAACGACGCACTCGACGCCGCCGGCAGCGAGTTCGCCGTGTACGCCTCGGGTTCCTGCGTCGACGATGCGGTCACCAGCGCCGAATCGGCCACCGGGAAGTACTTCGGGTACACAGCCGCCCCCGACCCGTCCTCGGACCTCCTCGCGGAGATGCCCGAGTTCTGGCAGTGGGAAGTCAACCACCGCGAAGAGCTGCTCGTCGCTGCCGAGCCCGAGTCGCCGCTGTCCACCTTCATGCGCGCCGGCTTCCTGTCGGCAGTGGTGGTGTACCAGGTCCTCAACGACTACATCGCCGGCGGAGGAGACCCGAGCGACCATGCTGCCCTGCTCGAGTTCATGACGAACCTCGACAACCAGCACCGCATCGGTGGAACCCCGCTCGACTGCGCCAACAAGGTCGACGACTGGGCCGCCATCTGCGACTTCAACATCATGTACCTGCAGTGGGACGGCTCCCAGATGGTGGCCGACCCCGCGCTCGGGATCGTGCCCGGCGACGTGAGCACCTGGGTCAACGCCCAGCCGCTGCTCGAGGCTGTCGCCACCGAGGTGCCACGCGAGTGACCTGACGTGATGCCGGAGGGGTGGTCCGTGGCGGCGGGCCGCCCCTCTTCCACGTTCGTCCGCCGTCTCGTCAGAATCAGGGGGATCCAAGGTTGACTGAGTTCCTTTTCGCCATCGTGCTCGGCATCGGGGCCGGTGGCCTCTACGCCATGCTGGGCTCCGGCATCGTCGCCGCGTTCAAGGGCTCCGGCGTCATCAACTTCGCCCATGGCGCAATCGCCATGTACGCCGCCTACACCTGGTCCGAGATGCGGCTCAGCGGCGACGTCTACCTCCCCTGGTTCGATCCGCTTCCCACCGACACGCTGAACCTGCCCGTCCGGATCTCGATTCGCGACACGCCGTTCGAGGAGACGAGTGGGTTCTGGGGCCAAGCCGTCCCGATCCTCATCGGGTTGGCGATGGCCGCGTTCATCGGTGTCCTGCTCCACTTCCTGGTCTTCCGCCCGCTCCGGAACTCGCCGGCGTTGGCGAAGGTGATCGGATCGATCGGCGCGATGCTGTGGCTCCAGTCGATCGCCCAGATCAACTTCGGCAACGCGCTCCGCACGCAGCAGGGCTTTCTCCCGACAGGCTCGCTCGACAACTTCCTCGGCCTCGGCGGCAGCCTCGGAATCGATCGCCTCTGGATCTTCGGCGCCGCGCTCCTGATGGGCGGGGGCGTCTCGGCCATCTACCGCTTCACCTCCTTCGGGCTCGCCACGCGTGCAGCGGACGAGAACGAGAAGGGGGCGACCCTGCTCGGCTACTCACCGCAGCGTCTCGCCCTGCTCAACTGGATCCTCTCGGCGCTGATGGCGGGCGTCGCCGGCCTCATGTTCGTCGGCATCGCCACGCTCACACCGGTCAACTACTCGCTCTTCGTCATCCCGGCACTCACCGCCGCACTCCTCGGCAACCTGCAGTCGGTGTGGCTGGCGACAGTCGGCGGGATCGCACTGGGCGTGGTGCAATCGAGCTTCGTCAACCTCGCCAGCCGCGAGTTCTGGCCCGGCTGGCTCCCGTCGACCGCCGTCCAACAGACGATCCCTCTCGTCGTGGTCGTGGTGCTCCTCTACTTCCGGGGCGACAAGCTCCCGATCCGCGGCTCGATCGGTGTCAAGGGCCAGCCGCGATCACCCGCCGCCGCCCACCCGTACTTCGCCGCGATCCCGCCTGTGGCTCTCGCTCTCGTCGCCATCGTGGTGTTCACGGGCAAGTGGGAGGTGGCCTTCACCAGCTCGCTGGTCACCATCCCGGTGATGCTGTCGCTCGTCGTGATCACCGGCTACCTCGGCCAGATCTCACTCGCCCAGCTGTCGTTGGCGGGCGTGGCCGCGTACGTGATGATCCGATTCGCCTCCGACGGCACGAAGCTCTCCGAGGCCCAGACGTTGGTCGTCGACGGCCCAGGTCTCCCCGATCCGCTCGCGTCGCTGCTGGGCATCGCCGCCGCGGTCGGTGTTGGTCTCCTCATCGCGATTCCTGCACTCCGCATTCGAGGTGTCCAGCTCGCGGTGGTCACCATCACCGCCGTCGTCGCGATCCGCGAGTTCGTGTTCAAGAACGAGAGCATCGGCGGCCCCGGCGCCAAGTCGAACAACCCGGTCCCGCGACCGAGCTGGTTCGGCTGGGATGTCGGTGTCCAGGACACCGAGAACTTCAACATCCCCGACCGCTGGCAGTTCGCGATCTTCGCCCTCGTCTGGGTGGTTCTCCTCTCGCTGGCGGTCACGAACCTGCGGCGCGGAGGCACCGGTCGCCGCTTCCTCGCCATCCGCGCCAACGAGAGAGCAGCCGCAGCTGCAGGTGTCGATGTCGCGCGCAACAAGCTCCTCGGATTCGGAATCGCCGCCGCCCTCGCCGGGGTCGGCGGCATCCTCACCGCCTACAAGCTGGCCACGATCACCTTCGAGAACTACAACGTGTTCGTCGGCATCGCGGTGCTGGCCTTCGCCTACCTGGGAGGCATCAGCATGGTCTCGGGCACCATCTCCGGTGCCATGCTCGCCGCCGGTGGGCTCGTGGCGTTCTTCACCTCGTTCCACTTCGACGACGTGACCCGCGACTACTTCACCGCCGTCGGCGCACTCGGCCTGATCCTGAACGCCATCATCACCAACGGCGAGGGCATCGCCATGCTCAACCGGAACATGGCGATGATGATGCGCAACTGGATCCTCTACGCCAAGCCGCACCATTGGCGCACCTTGGTGATCCGTCTCGCACCGACCATCATTCTCAGTGTGTTCCTCGGATACCTGGTGTGGGGCCGCCACGACCACTTCAATGCGTTCTGGATGTCGCTCTTGGCGATCTGGATCGGCATCAACATCCGGGCGTTCATCATGGGCGGCTACCGGGTGGCCACCAAGAAAGGACCGTTCATGTTCGAACCGGCGGACGACTCTCCCGCCTGGGGGCCCGCGGGGCCGAGGAGTGACGTCGACCTCGTCATCGAGACCGACGTCGCCACACAGCAGACGAGCGGGGCGCTCTGATGGCGCTGCTCGAGACCAAGGACCTCACCGTCACCTTCGGCGGCCTCAACGCCAACGACGGCGTCGACATCGCCGTCGAGAAGGGTTCCTTCGTCGGCCTGATCGGCCCGAACGGGGCCGGCAAGACGACCTTCATCGACGCCATCACGGGGTTCGTGTCCACCTCCCATGGATCGGCCACGTTCGCCGGCCAGAACCTGCTCGCGATGAAGCCCCACGAGCGAGCCCGCGCCGGCCTGTCGCGTACCTTCCAGTCGCTCGAACTCTTCGACGATCTCACGGTGGAGGACAACCTCCTCGTGGCGGCCGAGAAGCCCAAGTGGTACAGCTTCCTGCAGGACTTCGTGATGCCGAAACGGTCCACGGGTGTGGAGGATCAGGTCGACTGGGCGCTCGATGTGCTCGACCTCTCCGACTACCGCGAGGCCAACCCGAGCGACCTCTCCCACGGTCAGCGCAAGCTGATCGGTGTGGCCAGAGCCCTGGCCGCCCAGCCCGAGTTGGTACTGCTCGACGAGCCTGCTGCCGGTCTCGACACGGCCGAGAGCCAGGTGCTCGGTGGCCGTCTCCGGTCGTTCCTCGACCACGACATCACCGTCTTCCTCATCGACCACGACATGGGCCTCGTGCTGAACGTGTGCGACTACATCTACGTGCTCGACTTCGGCAGGATCATCGCCGAGGGAACTCCCGACCAGATCCGTACCGACCCCGAGGTCATCAGGGCATACCTCGGCGAGCAGGCCACCGAACTGCAGGAACAGGGCGCCAGAGAAGCCCGCGAACAGGAGGGCGAAGGATGACCACCGCCGTCGACACCCACGGCATCGAGATCTCCGGCCTCTCCGCGGGCTACGGCGGCGTGGCCGTCGTACGCGATCTCGACATGAGCGTCCGTCCGGGCGAAGTGGTCGCCCTGCTCGGCCCGAACGGCGCCGGCAAGACCACCACCCTCCTCACGATCTCGGGCCTGATCAAGCCTCTCGCCGGCTCGGTCACCATCAACGGCATCGAGGCCGACACCCGGTCGCCCCACAAGAATGCCCGCCTCGGGTTGGCCCACGTGTCGGAGGACCGCTCACTGTTCTTCCAGCTGTCGGTCGAGGAGAACCTGAAGCTCGGCCTGCGTGGCCGGGGCGGAAACACCAAGGAAGCCCTCGACGATGCACTCGAGATGCTTCCCGCACTGAAGCCCCTGCTCGACCGACGTGCAGGGCTCCTCTCGGGCGGTGAGCAGCAGATGCTGGCGATGGCCCGTGCACTCGCGTCACGTCCCAAGCTGCTCCTCGTCGACGAGATGAGCCTCGGCCTCGCGCCGATCATCGTCGAACGGCTGCTCCCGATCGTGCGCGACGTCGCCACCCGCACCGGTGCCGGCGTCCTGATCGTGGAACAGCACGTCCACATGGCCCTCGAGGTCGTCGACCGCGCCTACGTGATGAACCGTGGCCGGCTGGCGATGCAGGGCACGGCCGAGGAACTGAAGAAGGACCAGGACCTCCTCCTCGCCAGCTACATGGGCGGCGACGAACTCGACTCGCCTCAGTAGAGGGCCGGCACGAAGGTCTGGTCGCCCATCGGCGGCCGGATGTACGGCTCGTCCTCGCGTTCGGGAATCGTGACGGGGTCGGGGACGACGTCGGTGTACTCGATGCTCTCGAGGATGTGGCTGATGCAGTTGAGGCGGGCCCGCCGCTTGTCGTCGGACGGGACGACGTACCACGGTGCCTGCTTGATGTCGGTGTACTGGAACGTGGTGTCCTTGGCCATCGAGTACCGCGTGTACAGGCGGTGTTCTTCGAGGTCCATGTCGGAGAGCTTCCACCGCTTCACCGGCTCCTGGTTGCGGGCGGCGAATCGGCGGGTCTGCTCGTCATAGCTCACCGAGAACCAGTACTTCAGGATGATCATCCCGGAACGGACGAGCGTGCGCTCGAACTCGGGGCAGGTGCGCAGGAACTCCTGGTGCTGCTCAGGGGTGCAGAACCCCATCACCCACTCCACGTTGGACCGGTTGTACCAACTGCGATCGAAGAGCGCGATCTCGCCGCCGGCGGGAAGGTGGGACACGTACCGCTGGAAGTACCACTGCTGTTGTTCCCTCTCGTTGGGCTTCGGGAGCGCGACCGTGCGGACGATGCGCGGGCTGGTGCGCTCGTTGATGCGCTTGATCACCCCGCCCTTCCCTGCGGTGCCCCGCCCCTCGAAGATGATGAGGACGCGCAGACGCTCCTGCTGCACCCAGGCTTGGAGCTTCACGAGCTCGGTCTGGAGGCGGCCGAGTTCGGACTCGTAGAACTTCTTCTTGAGACGCCCCTTGCTGTTGTAGTTCTCTTCGCCCGCCGGCGTGCCGAGGGTCGCTACCTGATGGCCATCATCGGGTCGTTCGATCATGGGGCCAGTGTCGCACAACGCCGGGCGGGAACGAGGAGGCAGGCTCCTACCGCGGAACGTCCTTCCAGGGGCCCGCGTCGGCGCGGGGCTCCTTGGGCAGGCCGAGAACCCGCTCGCCGAGGATGTTGCGCTGTACCTCGTCGGAGCCGCCGGCGATGCGGTACCCGGGAGCGCCGAGAACATGCTCGCCCCACTCGAAGGTGCCCCACTCGCCGGTGTCGGCGATGAGCTTCGAACCGAGCACGCCAGAGATCACGTCGGTGACGCGGCGCATGTTCTCGGTCCACAGCATCTTGCCGAGCGAGCCCTCCGGGCCCGGAGTACCCGACCGGGCCAGGTCCGCGGCCCGGCGGTTGGTGAGCGACTCGACGCGGTGATGGACGTACATGTCGGCGAGGCGATCGCGGGTGACCGGGTCGTCGGTGACACCCATCGCCGCCGCCGTGGCCAGCACCTGCTTGTACGAGCCGCCGGCGGCGCCGCCGCCGGCGCCGGACTCGGAGTGGTCGCGCTCGAACCCGAGCGTGGTGAGCGACACCTTCCAGCCCTCTCCGACCGGGCCGAGACGCAGCCGGTCGGGAATCCGGACGTCGTTGAAGAACACCTCGCAGAACGACGATCCCCCGCTCATCTGTTGGATCGGGCGGACCTCGACACCGTCGGTGTCCATCGGCACCATGAACGCGGTCATGCCCTTGTGTTTCACTGCGTCGACGTCGGTGCGGGCGATCAGCTCGCCCCAGTGCGCGAACTGGGCCCCCGAACTCCAGACCTTCTGCCCGTTGACGACCCACTCGTCGCCGTCGAGTTCGGCCTTGCAGGCGAGGCCGGCGAGGTCGGACCCGGCACCGGGCTCGCTGAACAGCTGACACGCCAGCTCGTCCGCGCCGAGCAGCGGGCCGAGGAAACGCTCCTTCTGCCATGGCGTGCCGAACACGTTGACGGTGTTGGAGATGAGGTTGGTCGTGACGCCGATGACCTCATGACTGCCGGGCGAGACGTACTGCCGCTCCAGACGCCCGTATGCCCGCGCGTGCTTCCAGCTGAGACCCAAGCCGCCGTGTTCGACGGGCCAGGCCACCGCGTGGTACCCGCGCTCGGCCTTGCGGCCGAGCCACTCGCGGATGCCGTCGATGAGTTCCTGTTCCTCCTCGAAGCCGAGGGCGTGGAACACGGCGACGTCGAACGTGCCCTCGCCCCAGACGATGTCGCCGGTGCCCACCGCGGTGCGCGGTTCGGCGTTGGCGTCGAGCCACTCCTTCGCCTCCGCGACGAAGTCGTCGATGCTGATGTTCGGGTCGACCGCGGGTCGTGTGTCGGTCATGTCAGCCTTTCCAGTTCGCCGGCGAGGTGAGCGTCGCGCAGACGCCGCTTGTTGATCTTGCCCATCTGGCTGCGCTGCAGGTCGACCACGACCTCGTAGCGCCGCGGGCACTTGTAGTGGGAGAGACGTTCGCGCAGCCATGCCGACACCTCGGCCGGGTCGGGCGCAGTGTCGGGCGACGTCGGCACGATCAGACCCACCAGTTCCTCCCCCATGTCGGGGTGCGGCACACCGACACAGGCGACGTCGCCGATCTGGGGATGATCGATGAGCAGCAGCTCGGCTTCGGCGGGATAGATGTTCACACCACCCGACACCACCATGTCGCTGAAGCGGTCGGTGATGTAGACGTAGCCGTCGTCGTCGAGGTACCCGATCTCACCGAGCGTGAAGAGCCCCGGTTCGGGGTTCGAGGCAGCGGTCTTGTCGGGGTCGTTGGGGTAGATGATTCCCCGACCTGTGTCGTCGCGGAAGAAGAGCCGGCCCTCGGTGTGGGCGGGCAGTTCGTTCATGTCCTCGTCGAGCACGACGGCGGTGAACGGTGGGATCGAGCGGCCGACGGAGCCCCGGTGTTCCATCCACTCCTCGCTGGTGATGGAGCAGACGGTGCCGACCTCGGTAGCGCCATAGGCGTCGCTGAAGACGGGACCGAACCACTCGATCATCGCCGCTTTCACATCGATGGGGCATTTGGCACCGGTGTGGGCGATGAGCTTCATCGACGACACGTCGTACCTCGCCTTCACCGCGTCGGGCAGTGCGAGCATCCGGACGAAGTGGGTCGGCACCATCACCGTGGTCTCGACCCGGTGCTCCTCGATCGCCGCCAACGTGGCCTCGGCGTCGAAACGCCCGAGGATCACCGACGAGACACCGCCGGCGAGCAACCTCATCCCCGACAGCGGCCCGGTGTGGTACATCGGTCCGACCACGAGGTGGGTCCCGAACACCGCGAACGGGCTGCGTGCCAGCCCCGCCGTGTGTTCGGCCATGTCGGTGCCGCCGGCGAACATGGTGGGCGGCAGTTCGGTGCCCTTCGGGCGGCCGGTGGAACCCGACGTGTAGAGCAGGTTGGGGCGGGGCGCCACATCGGTCGACGGATCATCGGACGAGCCTGTCGCCAGCCAATCGGCCCAATCGGTGACACCGTCGATGCCGGCGCATCCCCAACCGATGACGTGGTCGACCTCGGCAGCCCTGGCCGCAGCGACCCCGCGTTCGGCCGTGTCCGGATCGACGAACAGGACGCGGCTGTCGGAGTCGTCGAGGATGTAGGCGGCCTCTTCTGCCGTGAGATGGAAGTTCACCGGCACCGACGACGCGCCACCGAGCAGGGCCCCCAGGTGAGCGAGTGCCGTTTCGGCGGCGTTCTCGGCGTACACGGCCACACGGCGGTGCTCACCCAGGTCCATTTCGAGCAGCAGGTTGGCGCACTGGTTCAACGGGGTGTCGATGTCACCCCACGTGTAGTCCCCGTGCGGGTCGACGAGCGCGACTGCGCTCGGATCCTGCTTCTTGACGAACTCCGGCATTCAGCTCCCCTGTGTGTGACAGCGGGAACCGACATTACTGAACAGCTCTTCGGATTGTTCAACCCGGTCGGTCAGGCGATGGCAGCGGCTGTCGCCTGCTGACGCAGCAGGTAGAGCTCGACTCCGAGGCGCATCGCCAGCACGTCGAGGTCGGGCACCAGGTCGCGGTCGGCCACGAAGGTGACGTCCACCTGATCGTCGTGGGAGATCGCGCTGATCGACAGACCGATCCCGTCGATGAGCGGACACATGACGTGCTCGTGGGCGATCTCGAACCCCTCGATGGTGCCCTCGCTGCGGCCGGGGATGTTCACCAGGTAGATGTTGAACGGAGGCATCAGCCTCAGCCCTGCGCCGGTCGTGAGGAGCAGTACCGACGCCTTGCCGGCCAGAGTGGACGGGGTCCCGGCACGGTTGGTGATCGCCTCGGCGGACTGTGGCTCGATTTCGAGGGTCAGCTCCGACATCGACTCGTTGATCGATTCGAGGCGGCCGAGCGCATCGTGCATCTCGGTCGCCAGCGGCACGAGTGCGGCCCCGAGTTCCTCCTGTTCACCGGCCACGAGCAACGGTGTGAGCGCCACGATCGGCGCGGTGGGCAGGCTGTCGTTGACGATCAGCCAGTGCCGCACCGAACCGCTGATCACGGCCAGCAGGACGTCGTGGAAACGAACGTCGGTCGAGCGACGCACAGACTTCAGCTCCTCGACGGGGAGCGTGACGCGAGCGACACGGCGGTGCGCTCCGACAGGACGATTGAACCAGGTCCGCGGCACGGGCCGATCGTTGCGTGCCGCTTCGATCGGGTGGATCGTGGACGAGATCGCGCCGGTGACGGCGCGGGCGAATCCACCCACGATCGGTAGCCGCTGGGTGGCTTCGATCATGTGCCGGGTGGAGCGCACAGGACTGCGCACGATCGACCACAACGCCTTGATGACCAGGTCGGAATCGCTGGGCAACATGTCGGGCCGCCACGTCTCGGGGGCCAGGTTCTCCAGGTCCCGCTTCGGGTGGGCCAGCACGGGCCACAGCGGACCGAGCGGACCGAGCTCCTCGATGACGACGGTGTGCACCTTGACGAACACGTTCGACGGACCGTCGGGGTTCTCGATCAGGTACAGCTCCCAGAGCGGACGACTGCGGTCGAGTGGACGCTCGTGGAGGCGGGCCAACAACTGGTCGAGCGCGTCGGGGTCCTTGGCCCCGGGCACGGCGAGGTGACGAACGTGATAGTCGAGGTCGAAGTGTGGGTCCTCGATCCACCAGGGGCTGTCCAACTCGAACGGGACGTGCCGCACCCGGCGCCGCAGCGACGGGGCGTGATGCAGGTTGGCCTCGATGGTGGATCGCAGCGCGTCGATCGACAGGGACGACCCGTCGGGCGCATCGGCCAACTCGAGACACAGCGACTGGTGCCCGAGGTTGGTGTTGGTCTCCGCAGACAGCAAGGCGGCTTCAGACGGCGTGAGTTGATGCATCGCGGTCCTCCTGTTCGATCGAGGGGTACCACCAGCGCAGGGCGCGGGGCGGGACAAAAGGCTCCCAGAGACCCGGGCGTTGGGCCAGCCGGTCGGCGATGACGAGCATCGCCGCGGCGTTGGTGCCGAGTCCGAGGTGGGTACCGCGGACTTCGACGTTCTCCGCCTCCGGCCCCACGGTCTGACGGCACACCAGGCCCGGGACGACGCCGTCCTGGGAGGTCCAGACAGCGGTCGACGGCACCGGAACGTCGTCGACGTCGATCCGCCCGGGGACGGGGACGAACAGGCGTCCTGCGATCTCCTGCAGGAGCCCGATGTTGGTCTGGTTGGCGTGCAGGCGGATCGGAGAGCCCAGGCTGATGACCTGGCCGATGAGCTCGGGACGGTGCTGGGCGAGCATCCGGCCCATCATCCCGCCGGCGCTCCACCCGATGATGTCGATGGTGGATCCGTACTTGTGAGAGAGATCGAGCACGGCGCGGTCGAGTCCGGCGACGATGTGGTCGGCGAAGCCGGCGTTGATCCCGAGGCCCCATCCGATCGGCCGGTGACCCAGCGCACGCAGGAACGCACGCAGGGCGATGGTGGTGGCGTCCCCGGTGACGAAGCCGGGGAGCACCAGGACCGGCCGAACACCGCCGGAAGGCGCTGCAGCCGCAGCGACGGCGGCGCCCGGGATCGACAACAGCATCTCCGCAGGCGTGAGCGCCTCGATGGCGATCGGCTTCGGCGAATGCGCGGCGGCCTCGTCGGGTTCGACCGCCTGGGGGGCTTCGGTCGTCTCGGTCATGTGGGTCTCGTTTCCGCTGCAGCGGACGGTAGCAGTGGAGTCCGGCTACACCAGAGTCCATCCACCGTCGACTGCGACGTTCTGCCCTGTCACGTAACTCGCCGCGGAACTCGCGAGGAAGAGG
>CBFCWZ010000088.1:0-11762 GCA_965601935.1 uncultured Ilumatobacteraceae bacterium | reverse complement strand
TCGCCGGTGTCGGCGACGCGGATCTTCAACAGGTAGCAGTCGTCTCCGGCGATCTTGTGGAGCTCTTCGAGCCCGGTCACGTCGCTGAGCGCTCCGGCCGTGTCGAACCCGGTCGTCGGCTTCGCGTCGGTGACGAAGACGAACGCGAGCAGGCCCTTGCCGAGCGAGGTGGGGTCGACCTCTGCGTGGTAGCCGCGCACCACGCCGTCGGCTTCGAGACGCCGGATCCGTTCGGCGATCGCCGACGCCGCCAGCCCGACCCGCCGGGCGATCTCCGCCTTCGACGTCGAAGCATCCGACAACAGGATCGACACGATCTCACGATCTTTGCTGTCGATCATTCGCTGTTAGTCTCCTGATCAAGTCGATTCAACATCACATCACCTTACTGAGCGACGATTCACCGATGACGACAACAACGAGCGAACCCTTCGGAACGCACCACATCGAGGTGCAGGTGGGCGACACGTCGGCGCAGGTCGAATACCTCCACCGGCCGGGGACGAAGCCGGCGCTCCTCTGCCTCCACGGCTTCGGGGGCACCAAGGAGGACTACGCCGACCTGGCGCTCCGTGACGACCTCGCCGATCGCGAGCTCGTGCTCGTCGACGCACCCGGGTTCGGGCGATCGACCATCGCCGACCCCGACACGTTGTCGATCCCGCTCCTCATCGACGTCGCCGAAGCCGTGTGTCACGACCTCGACCTCGACTCGTTCCACCTGCTCGGCCATTCGATGGGTGGCCTGACCGCCCTCCTGCTGGCCGACCGGCGGCCCGAGTGCGTCCGCAGTCTCATCGACATCGAGGGCAATCTCGCGCCCGAGGACTGCTTCCTCTCCCGCCAGATCCTCGACCACCCGGCCGCCGACCCGCTCGAATTCCTCGACGGCTTCCGCACGCGTGTCGCCGATCGTCCGGAGTTCGCGTCCCGGCTGTTCGTCGCGGGACTCGACGCGAAGATCCGTCCCGAGTCGATACAGCCGATCTTCACGTCGATCGTCGAGCTGTCCGATCACGAGCCGCTGCTCGACGTGATCGGCGCGCTCCCCTGCCCGAGGTTGTTCGTCCACGGCGAGCAGAACCGGCATCTCTCGTACCTCGGTCGACTCCCGGATCTCGGCGTCGAGGTCGAGGAGATCACCGAGTCGGGTCACTTCCCGATGTACTCCAATCCGACCGCACTGTGGCGTGCCATCACGCGGTTCATCGCTCGATGCGAGGAGGTCGAACCGTGATCGAGGAGCTGGCCGCTCACGCCACCGGGACGCTCTGCAACACCGGGCTCGGTGTCCAGCCGCTCGACTCCGCCATCGTGCCGATGCTGCCCGGACGACGGATCGTCGGGCCCGCACGTACCGCCCGGATTGCGCCGGGTCAGAACGCCGCGGTCCACATCGCCGTACATCGGGCTCAGCCCGGCGAGATCCTCGTGGTCGACGGCGCCGGGTCCACCCGGTTCGGACCCTTCGGTGATCTGCTCGCCGAGTGCTGCCGACATCAGGGCCTCGTCGGCGCCGTCTTCGACTGCACGATCCGCGACCGAACCGACATCACCGCGCTCGGCTTCCCCGTGTTCTCGCGCGGGTTCCATCCCGAGAGCACGGCGAAGACCGACCCGGGCGAGGTCGACATCCCGGTCACGGTGGGCGGTGTGACCGTGTCACCAGGCGACCTCATGGTCGGCGACGACGACGGCGTGGTCGCCGTCCCCGGCGCGCTCGTCGCCGACGTCCTCACCGCTGCCCGAGCCGTGGCCGACCGAGAGGAGCGGATCCGCGAACGCCTGCGGGAGGGCGCGACCACCGCCGAGATCTTCGGGCTCGCCGACCCGACCTGACGCACCAACTCATCCGCTCCACCAGAAAGGGACACCCGCATGGACGCCTCCGACACCTTCTTCCACCTCGACGACCGCGAGATCGGCATCGGCCGAGCGCTCGCTCCCGGCATCGAGACCCGCATCGTCGTCGGCGACCAGTCGATGCTGTCCATCGTGGAGTTCGAACCGAACAGTCGTGGTGCGATCCACCACCACACCGAAGAGCAGTGGGGCATCATGCTCGAGGGCAGCGGCACGCGGATCCAGGACGGAACCGAGACGGCCGTCCGGCAGGGCGACTTCTGGCGGACGCCGGGTGGCACGTCGCATGGCTTCGTCGCGGGACCCGACGGTGCCAAGGTCATCGACGTGTTCGCCCCGCCTCGCGAGGACTACCGCACCGCCGGCTCCGGCTTTCGCGCCTGACGCCGCCCGCCGCGACCAGGACGACACCACCGACCGCGACGGGTCGCTCAGCACCATGCTGATCGGCGACCTCTCTCGCCGATCGAGGAGAACCTGACGAACAACGGGCACCAACCCGCCGCAGCTCGCGAGCTCGCCACCGGGATGCTCGCCCAGATGCGCGGACTCCAACTCGACCTCGCACTGTCCAACGACCGCCGACGCGCCGAGTCAACTCCGAAGAGCGCGAGAACCGAGAACATGCGCACCATCGGCTGATCGATGATCGAGAGCCTCCGGAGCTCGGACCCGCTCCCCCGGCCGTGCCTCAGGGACCGTCCAATTCTGTGTGTAACCGGAGCGTGATCCCGAGGCTGGATCCGACCATCGCTTTCGTGCCGTTCGTGGGCAGTCAGCGAAGTGACCTCGACCCGGCGATCAGTGGCGCGTGCAACGCGGAGCCAGGCAAGTGTCCTGCGATGGTCCGTCCCGACAATGGGAGCCAGGAACGGGCGTGGAGTCCGAAGATCCTGTCACGGGAAACCTGCCGTTGGTCTCTGGGGCGGGTTGACGTTCCGGCGGACGATGGAAGTGGATGAGGAGACGGAAAGAGGTCTTCGACGTGGGACACGAGTTCTTCGTGAAGCGGGCACTCTTCTTGCTGTTCGTCGGTGCGCTTGTCGTCGCAGGTTGTGATTCCGGTGACGCGTCGCCGCCGGCGGGAGCCGTCGAAGTCACCGTGCAGGACGTGGAGGGTCTCGCCGGAGGCGAGGTGGCCGGGGTCCTCTACCGTGGTGAGGGCCTGGAGATGCCAGATGACCGCGTCGTCGGTGGCTTCGGTGTTGTCATTGATGCCGATCCTTTCTCGACGACCGAGCTGGTTCGTGTCGGCGAGGACAGCATCGTCGAGTCGTCGAGCCTCTTCCCCTACGTCACCGACGAGGTACTCATCGTCGAGCCCGGCGCCTACACGCTGATGCTGTGGGCCGCGGACAGCAGCATCGGCCCGTACAGCCGATGGGTTCCCGGTGGTCCCGACAGCCTGATCGGTTGCTCCACCATCTTCGAGCTCGAGCAGGGGCAGAGCGCGTCACTCACCATCGTGGACGGACTGGGCGACGTATCGTTCGGGGAACCGAGCTGCACCCTCGCCGGGACCGCGGCCGTGACCGATGAGCCGACGACGGCCGAGACGACTCGGACCGACGCGTCGACGGCCCGCCGGTTTGGTCTGACCCCTGTCGAGTGGTCCGCCTCCGATCGGGGGGCATCCATGATCGTCGAGGCCCGCCCGCTCGACGCCCACGAGGTCGCCGGTATCGGAGCCAGCCTGATCTGGGAGGAAACCACGATCACGTTGACCAGCAGCACGCGACTGCCATCGGACCAGGCGAACATCGCAATCCGAGTGGCCGGAGATGGATACGTACACATCGGTGACATCTTCGGTTTCGACGAGCGCCCGGACATGGAAAGGGCCGCCGCCGACCATGGCCCACCGAGCGCCGCGTGCATCTACGTCGACAACGGGTGGACCGTACGGGACTACTGCAGTCCCCTGACGCTGATCGAAGACTGACCTCTCGACTCTGATCACGACAGGGTCGCCTCATCTCGCCCACCGCCGTCGACCGCGTCGAGGCGTTGCGGCGGTTCCTCGCAGGGCTGTCCAGGGGTGATGACGCCGACCAGCTCGTTGTCGACATCGCGGACCTCCACGTGCGGCACGACACCTTCCCTGGCGAAGTGCTGACGGAACTCGCCGCGGACGCCCTCGACACCGCCAGGCGTCGAGTGCGACACGGCATCGCCTATGGAGAGTTGCTCGCGATGCAGCTACCCGACGTCGAGTTCCGCGGCAAGGAGCACCGCGCATCCAGTGCGCCGTACTCACCGTACTCACCGTGTTCGCCGTGCATGGCGGGCCGGAGCCGGATCTGCTCGACGAGGTCACCTACTGGATCGAGCAGTACTGGCAGTACGCGCTGTTCGCCGCGGTCGGCATCGTCCGGGCCTGTGCCGAACAGTCGGACACACCGCTCGAGATGTTCGTAGCCGACCTCGCCGCCCGTTGCGCCATCGGCATCAACTGACGTCTCACCGAACCGGCCGATCAGCGACGCGCCGGATCGTCGGTCTCGTCGGTCGACTCGCCTTCTTGGCCCGCTTCGACCCACATGCGGTCTTGGATCTCGATGAACTGCTTGGCGGCGGCCTCGCAATCGGCGCAGATGAAGACGTCGCCGGCCTGGCTGTGGGGGCCCCGAGTTCGCGGCCGCTGACAGACAGCACAGATGTCAGCTGATCGAGCCACGGAAGCATCCTCGCGCCTCGCCCTCGATTCGGCGGCCAGGGGCGGCGTCGTGCGCGTCACCGAGTAGGCGTTCAAGTGGCACTGTGGCCGCGTCGAAGAGGTGGAGCGGCGTTGCGCGGCTGTCGCTTCCAGGTCGGGCTTGCCTGCTTGGTCGGGTGATCAAGCGGGCAACGGTCGATCGAGACGCGTCAGTCCCAACTTCTCGATGATGGGCGTATCGCTGAAACGGAACAGATCCAGCCCGCCGTCCGCTTCCAGCGAGACAAGGGCCCAGGACGGGACAACGAACAGATCGCCACGCTCGACATCCCATCGCCTGCCATCCACCTCGACTCGGCCACAGCCGTCGAATACCTGGCAAACAGCAGATCCGACCTCCCGACGCGGGGCGGTCCGCGCACCAGCCGCGAGGCGGTGGAACTCGGCCCGCATCGTCGGCAACACGTCGCCGCCGCTCGTCGGGTTCGTGTAACGGATCGCAGCGTGACCCGGCTCGATGGTGACGTCGTGCCCATCGGCTTCGAGATCGAGTTGAGCCGAGAGAGCGGCGTCGGTGTGTTCCCACCGGTAGTTCAGCAGCGGTGTCGCCCCATGGTCGCCCGGCTGCGTCAGGGGCCGCAAGCCCGGATGTGCCCAGAGTCGCTCCGAGCGCGACCGTTCGGGCACAACCTCAGGACGGTCGGCCGTGTCAGCGCCAGGCTCGAAGAACGTCGTGTCGGCATAACGCTGGAACGGGATGTCGAGCCCGTCGATCCACGCCATGGGCTGATCACTGTCGTTGATGTGACTGTGCCAATGCCAACCGGCCTGGGGCAGAAAATCTCCTCGACGCATCGTCACGGCGTCACCATCGACGACGGTCGCCACGCCCTCGCCCTCGAGCACGAACCGGAACGCGTGCTGACTGTGCCGGTGAACCGGCGCCTCCTCACCGGCGTTCAAGTACTGGATGGCGGCCCACAGTGTCGGGGTCGCATACGGCCTCCCACCCAGCCCCGGGTTCGCCAGCGCGATCGCTCGTCGCTCCCCACCCCGACCGACTTCGACCAGCTCACCGGACTTGGCTGCTGCCTCGTACAGCCGCTCCCATCGCCACAGGTGAGGAACCGCATCCGACGTTGGTGATTCAGGCATCAACCCGCTGATCTCAGTCCACAACGGGACCAACATCTCGACTTCGAAGCGTCGGTAGAGCCGATCGAGCTCGGGCCCAGGCGGGGGGTGGTTCGGGCCCTCGACAGCAGTCAGCCTCACCGGGCTCGGAGGCCCGGACGCCAACTGCGAGCGCTGCTCCGACGACATCACGTCAGTCTGGCCCACCCGTCCGATCCGTGACGGACCGGACGGAACGCCCCACCGCCCACGAGCGCAACCCGAGTGGTGATTTGCAGCGCCACGAACGACACGGCGCTTCATCGCGGACGCGCAGATACGGGGGCACCCACATCGCCCATCGGATGAGGCCGGCACCACCCGCCCACCGCGGCATCACGTCCCGGTTCGCTACGACCGGCGGCCCCCACTCGATATCGCGATCACCGAGGGTGACCGGCCGTCGGCCGGTCGTAGCGATCGTCCTGCCGGTTCTGTGGGGCTCACACGGCTCAGCGCCGAGTCGTTCTGGCGTACTCGGATCAGCGTGAGGTGGGTCCCGGCCCGTCTGTCCTCGCGGTTACTCGTCTCCCGACGGCCGCTCGACGAGTCCGATTTCGTTGCCGGCTGGATCCAGGAAGCTGGTGAAGATCAAGATGTGCTTGGCGCCGAATTCCGGGCCGACGGTGCGCGGCATGACCCGCTTGCCGCCTGCCGCTTCGATTCGGTCGAGCATCTCATCGATGTCGTCGACTTGGATGTAGAACTTCGCTGCACGGCTGGACCATTCCGGCACGGGACCGATTCCGATGGTCAGTGTGGTGGCGCCGAGGTCGGTGACCGAGTAGTCGTCGATCGAGAGCTCGTCGTTTCGCTCCCAGCCGAAGACTTCGCGATAGAACCGTTGCAGACTCGACGCATCGAGCCCTCTCGCTTCGATGTGCACGACCGATGTTCCCACTGGAGCCTCCTCGTCGGTTCTCCGGCTTGTCGACGGTAGCAAAGCGCCAAGCCCGACCCGCACGCCAGATCCAGCAAGCGGACCCCAGGACCGACCCCAGTCAGCTGCTGGAGCACGTCGTAGGAGTTGGCATGAAACGGCTCCTGAAGCAGTGCCCAGTCCCACGCCTTCGCACCCCAGGCATCTCCCGCGTCTCTCCACCCCATCGCCCTACCCCCATCTCTGCCGCACAGGCACGGCACCAACGCGCCCGACCTGGATGTCTCGACCTGGATGCCGAGCCCATCGAGCCGCTCAGTATCGGCACGACCGCGGAGCGATACGGCGGGCGACCCCACTCCTTGTCGTGCTCGGTGATGCGGCGCTCGACAAGGCGTCCTGCGGTACCGGTTGCCGCATCAACGCCCTGGTCGAGTTGTGCCAACCCACACCGCGACCGTTGCCTTCAGGGCCCGGGTGGCGGGTAGTTCTCGATGACGCTCGATGCCGGCGCGCCGTCTCGCGCGCCGACCGGTTCGAACACCACGACCGGCGTGTCGGCCTCGCGCGATGCGGCGTAGGCGTCGAGGTCGTCGTCGATCTCGGCCCACCGTCGCCAGAGGCGGTTGCGTTCGTCTCCCACGGCCGCACGGGCGCGGACCGCTCGCTCCGGTTCGCCCTTCATGCGCACCGTGGCGTCAGGATTCGCCATCAGGTTCAGCCACCACGCCGGCGATCCCTCGTCCCAGCCGTTCATCGCCAAGGCGACCGGGTTCGAGCCGTCCTCGACGTAGCCGAGGATCACCGCTCGGGGCTCGCCGGACCGGCGACCGACCGTGGTCAGGTGCATCGCACCCCAACCCCGCTTGTTCCCCGGCGTCCACAACACCCGATCACCGAGCAACCCGTACAGCGCCCGGTGGCCACGCCAGAACAGATGCTTGAACCACACCGGCGGCAACCCCGGCGCATCGGCCGTCTCTGTCTCCCTGCTCCCTCCCGCGCGTCGAGCCGACTCCACCCGTGCCCGGATCCCGTCGAGCGTCTTGCGGGTCATCACGAAGCTGACGAACCCGACCGGCGCCAACAGCAGGCGGGTCCACCACCGGCCGTAGGCGCTCCGCTCCCGGATCAACAACCGAGTCCCACCGTCACCGGTGGCCACCAGCGCGAACGTCCACTGGAACTCGAACCCGATGCCCACGTCGCGGTCGCCGAGCCGGCCCGTGTTCGGATCGGCCACCTTCAACACGAGCACCCGGTTCGGCTCGATGAGCTCGACCCGCCAACCGCCCGAGCGGTCACGACTGCCCCACACCCAGTCACCGACAGCGAGCTGCTGCCACTCGTCGACGACCCGATCGGCGTTACGGATCTGCAACCCGAACGGGTTCTCCAACCACGTGTAGCTGTAGAAGCCGCCCCGGTCCGCGCCGATCTGCACCAGCCACGGCCACACCATCTCCGGCGGCGCAGCGATCGTCACCGCCCGCGTGGCCTGCTCCACCGGCGAACGAGTCAGGTCGTCGCCCAGCAGTGTCATCGCCGCCTCGTCCTCGGTGGCACCCCAGCTGCGATGCCAGGGCGCCACCAGCGTCCGCCAGAGGGCGACCGTCACGACGGTCACGGCGCCGCCGGCGACAAGTGATCGACGCATCCACCTCACCTCCTGAACCAAGTCTCCGCCCCGGCCCGCCGCCAGTCCAGGGACCGAGGCCCCTAGCTCGAGGGTACCCAGATCGCACACACCTCCCGGCCCGTGCACCCGTCCTGGTACGGCACCACCCGCTCGGATCGATCCGCACGGTATTGCGCGAGGGCGGGGGATGGCGTCGATGCGCCTCGCCTCTGCCGCACCCCACTGCCCGATCCCGGACGGGTCCACCGCTTCTACCGGGGCGACGACCCCGAGAACTGCGAAACGAACTCGTCGAGCGGCGCGAGCCCGCGAAGCCTCTTCGAAGAGCGTGTCGTCGCCGACGAGGCGAACCTGCCTCTTCGGTGTTCGTCGTCGTCAGTCGTCGACTGCGTAGAGCTGCCAGGATCCCGGCACACCCTTCAACTCGTGTTCGCCCCGGTCCTCGAACTCGAGGCCGGATCCAGCGACGAGATCGGTGACGGTCCGCGATACGAGCACTTCTCCGGTGTCGGCGAGGCTCGAGACGCGAGCGGCGATGTGGACGCCGATCCCGCCGATGTCGTCGCCGCGGAGCTCGATCTCGCCGGTGTGCAACCCCACCCGGACGTCGATCCCGATCTGCGCGAGCGTCCGGCGCAACTGCCGTCCGCACTTGACCCCACGACCCGGCCCGTCGAACGAAGCGAGCACCCCGTCGCCGGTCGACTTCACGAGTCGACCACCGAACCTCTCGACCTCCCGGCGCACCAGACGGTCGTGCTGATCGAGCAGTCGGAGCCACTCGCGATCGCCGACCTTCGCAGCCTGCTCGGTGGATCCGACGATGTCGGAGAACAGCACGGTCGACAGCACTCGGTCGACGTCGGCCTCGGACCGTCCGCCGGTCAGGAACGACTCGACCTCGCCGGCGAACACTCCGCGGTCGAACACCACGTGTTCGCCGTCCATCTCGAAGAATCGGGCACCCGGGATGTTCTCCGCGAGCCAACGCCCGTTGCTGATCGGGATCGTCAGGTCGTCGCGCGTGTGGA
Organism: uncultured Ilumatobacteraceae bacterium; assembly: GCA_965601935.1. Classification (GTDB taxonomy): domain Bacteria; phylum Actinomycetota; class Acidimicrobiia; order Acidimicrobiales; family Ilumatobacteraceae; genus CBFCWZ01. The sequence goes on along the minus strand of CBFCWZ010000088.1, from coordinate 2,520 downwards.
CAACGAGTGTCGGCACCGAGATCGCCCGGGCGGCAGCACGGACGTCACTGTGCACGACCCCGTCGAGCACCGCCCGGATCGTCCGTGGACTCCCGGCGGCTCGTTCCATCCGGCCGAACTCGTCCCGAACCGACGGCACCTCGGCGAACGACTGGGCGAACAACTCGACCGAGACACCCGTGCCCCACCCGTCGTCGAGATAGCGATACAACGTCGCCAACGCCTCCTCGTTCCCAGCGGGGTAGCCCGGCGCGTGTGAGCACCTCGCAGCCGTTCCCACCAATACGAGTGCAGTCGTTCGTTCCGGATAGGTGGCGGCGAAGAGCACGCTCATCAGGCCACCCTCAGAAATGCCCACGACCGCTGCGCGCTCCGAACCCGCCGCGTCCATGACCGCGCGGACGTCGTCCATCCGCTCCTCGAGCGTCGGGGCACCGACGCTGCGATCCGACAATCCCATGCCGCGCTTGTCGAACGTGATCAACCTCGCGAACTTGGCGAGCCGCCGGTACAGCGACCCGAACATCTTGTCCTCCCACAGGATCTCCAGGTTGCTGATCAGGCCCGGGACCCACACGACGTCGATCGGGCCGGAGCCCGCCACTCGGTAGGCGATGTCGACGTCGCCGGCCTGCGTGTATCTGATCGGAGGCAGTTCGCTCATCGTTCCCATCACCCCCTCCGGCCGACCACCGGCCCCGTCGGCACGTCAACTCTACTCACCTCGTCCAGGGCACGAGCTGGACGCCGTCGCCTCGCTGCCCCGGCCACACAGAGCACGCCGGGCGTTGCATCCCGTGGCCAGGGCCGCCCACATGCACGCCATGAGAAGCCAACCGGCACCGCACGGGTACGGCACACCCTTGCGCTCGGGCCCATCCGCGCGGAGATGCGCGCCGACGCCGCCTGCGGCGATGAGTGCGGATGTACGCGCTCGCCCGTGCCGGATCCCGGGCGGGGTGAGCCGCCTACCGCCGAGGTCGCTATGCGCGCCATCGGCCCGTCGATCGCGGACAGGGTTCATGCCCGTGTTCCGAAGGGAGCCGTGCGCGCACTGTCGCATGTCTCGCCGTGCCGGCCCGTCCGATCAGAGTGGAGGTTGATCAGGGCCGTCTGGCACTTGCCGGGACGACCGCTCCAGCCGACTCTGGAACTGGACGCAGGAAGGGAGGTCTTCGGCTGGACGTGGGGTCACCGAGGCGTGACCTGAATGGTGCGGACGGCCCGAAGGAGGCGAGACGAGGAGGTGGGCCATGAGGCGCATGCTCGCAGCACTGCTCATCGTCGGGTTTGTTGTCATCGCGTGTGGCTCGGATGAGACCTCCGACGAGGAACGCTACGAAGCGTCGAGGGCCACGCTCGATGAGATCGAGGCGCTGCTGGACGACCCATCGCAGGTCGGCACCGAGGAGGAAGTCGCGGCTGCGATCGCTGCCCATGCCACTGAGGACGCTGTCATGTACGACACTGCCTTCCCGGCCGAGATCTCCTATGAGGAGGCGTTCTACAACACCCTGTACGCGGGAGCGATGGACGCAACGCTCGACGTCACGCACTCGTGGCTGTCCGATGACGGCTCCCAGGGCGGCGCGCTCTGGCTGTGGAGCGGCACGAACGCTGCGGGCAACCCCTTCGAGATCGCCGGAATCAGCCTGATCGACTTCGACGAGAACGGCAAGGTCGCCTACGAGCTCGTCACTTATCCATATCCGAGCGAGTACGTACGGGAGGCCGTCACGGGGGCGGGAACCGAGTGAAGTCGCTTCACTGATGCCTCGAGCGTGCACTGACCGCGTCTGTCGCAGGCGTGCTTTCGCGCGCGATTCAGACCCCGTACCTCCCGCCCGACAAGGACGTCGGCCACATGTCTCCTGACTCCGGATAGGGGTGACGCACCCGACCCCGCCGCTCGGCAGCGCCGCTGCGTGTGTTGTGTCACGATTTGCGGAGCCGCCGAGAGAGGAAGGGACGCCACACCGATGGACGCCCAGATCGTGAACATCAACGAATACCGACTTGCTGCCGGTGCTGATCGATTCGTCGAAGCGATCAGCGCCGTCGCGCAGCGAACCGAGACCGAGGGCGAGCCGGGAGTCCTGCGCTATCAGTTCTACGTCGGTCGTGACGACAACACTGCCGTGGCAACAATCGTGTACCGCGACGCCGAGGCGTGGCTCGCGCATCACCGGATGGCCTACGAGTGGCCCGAGATGGCTGTGTTCCAATCCACCGTGCAACTCCAGAGGCTCACGTTGCTCGGCCCGTTGAACGAAGAGATCGAAGCGATGGTCGCCGCCGTGAGCGTCCCGGTGAGCCGCTGCGACACCCTGGCCGCGGGATTCGCTCGGACGAGTTGACGCTTGCCGTGCTCAACGCAGCCTGACGGTAGACGTCGCCGTGACGGCGGCGATCAGGGACGCCGCGAAGCCGTCGTCGACGTGTCGTAGTCCGATCAGCTTGGGAGTGAGACGTGGCCGAGTTGGGCGAGCAACCCGAGCATGTCAGCGACGGTGGTCACCG
>CBFCWZ010000087.1:0-11876 GCA_965601935.1 uncultured Ilumatobacteraceae bacterium | reverse complement strand
CTCGAGAACCGCACCCGGTTCCTCCGCTCGGTGGTGGCCGGGGTACGCGAGCGGACCGATCTCGCCATCGGGGTGAGGCTGAGCTTGGCCGACGTCCGCCCGTTCCACGCCGGCGAGGGAGGGGTGGGTGAACCCGTCGACGCCCCCCAGCCGTACTGGCCCGCCTTCGGGAGCAGCGACGACGGGCTCGACTTCGATCTGACCGAGACCCACGAGTTGTTGTCCGTGATCGAGTCACTCGGCATCGAGCTGCTGTGCGCCACGGTCGGCTCGCCGTACTACAACCCCCACGTCCAGCGCCCCGCTGCCTTCCCGCCGAGCGACGGCTATCTCCCCCCGGAGGACCCCTTGCAGGGCGTGGCGCGCCATCTCCGAGTGGCGCGCGAGGTGAAGGAGCAGCATCCCTCGCTCGAGGTGGTCGGGTCCGGCTACAGCTACCTCCAGCAGTGGCTGCCGAACGTGGCCCAAGCGGTCGTGGCCGCGGGACACGCCGACTTCGTGGGGCTGGGCCGGATGTTGCTCAGCTATCCGGACATGCCGCGCGACGTGCTGGCCGGCCGTCCGCTCGCGTCGAAGCGCATCTGCCGCACGTTCTCCGACTGCACCACGGCACCGCGCCACGGCCTCGTGTCGGGCTGCTATCCGCTCGACTCCGTGTACAAGCAGTCCGACGAGGGGGCGCGAGTACGACTCATCAAGAAGGAACTGAAGGGACGGAAGTGATGAACCCCGTGTTTCCCGGAGGAACTCAGGCCAGCCGCATGTCGCTCCATGGCGACCTCGACACCGGCGCGTGCGGCGGCGCATCCCATCTCCACACGGTCTGCACCGAGGCCTACATCTGGATCCAGCGCCACGGCGCGCTCGAACTGCTCTCCACGGCCGGACACCACCTGGTTCCCACCGGACCGTTCACGACAGTGTGGTTCTCGCCCGGAGATCCATCGCGGGGTGCCCGGTGAGGGGAGCGACGACGCCGAGGTGCTCGTCGTCATGCGGTACGCCGATCTCCTCGAGAAGGGGGACGCCGTGAGCACGCGGCCCGAACGGATGTGGGGCAGCCCCGACCACTATCGCAGCGCGGTGAGCGTGGTGGCGCCCGACGTCGACCCGGTCTTCGGGATGTGCGGTGACCTCCGCCCGATCCCGATCGGTGTCGACCAGTAGCGGTCAGGCAGTCGGCTCGACCCGCAGCGACAGTCGCGACGGGCCGGGGCGGGCGAACCCGACCCGAAGACTTCCGCCGCGCGGCGTGACTGTCAGCCGTTGTCGCCGACGTGGGCGCGCAGGGCGTCGAACGACCGCTCGAGCCGCACGAGGGCGTCGTCGATGACCTCGGTGGTGTGGGCCGCCGAGAGGAACATGTTGTGGTACGGGTGCCAGTACACGCCCTGGTCGGCCGCGTTCTCGCTGAAGAACGTGCCCTTGCCGAGGTCGTCGTCGCCATCGAAGATGATCATCGGCATCGAGACGGGGCCGGTCTGGCGGAGCGAGAACCCGTACTTCGCCGCAAGCACGTCGAGACCGTCGCGGAAGCGTTGCCCGCTCGACTCCAGGACCGCGGGGAGGTCGATCTCGTCGGCCACCTTCAGGGTCTCGTTGGCGGCGGCCATGGCGACACCCGCGTACCAGAACGAGCCGGTCGTGTAGACGGTGGTCGCACCTTCGCGGGTCGCCTCGGTGCCGACCACGGCCGAGATGGCGTAGCCGTTGCCGAGGGCCTTGCCCCAGGCACTGAGGTCGGCGTCGACCCCGAGGCGCTCCCAGCTCCCGCCCCGGCAGGTGCGGAAGCCGCCGCGTACCTCATCGATGATGAGGTGGGCGTCGAGGCGGTCACAGATCTCGCGGACGCCGGTGGCGAACTCCCGAGTCGGCAGTTCCTGGTCGACGAAGGCGTCATGCTTGAACGGGCTGACGATGATGCCCGAGACGTCGTCCTCGATCCCGGTGAGGGCCTCGTCGATCGACTCGAGGTCGTTGTAGCGGTAGTACACGAGGTGGGCCCGGTCCTCGGGCAGCACGCCGCCCATCGACGGTGTGCACCATGGCGCTGCGCCGTGGTAGGCGTCGCGGGCGACGAGGATCTTCCGCTTGCCGGAGTTGTTGCGGGACAGGGTGATGCAGAGCGTCGTGGCGTCGGTGCCGTTCTTGTTGAACATCGCCCAGTCGGCGTGGTGGATCCGCTCGACGAGCGCTTCGGCGAGGTCGATCCACTGGGGTGTCGGGCCACTGAAGCAGTCGCCGAGAGCGCGCTGCGCGGCGGCCGCTTCCTCGACGCGCTCGTGGCGCATTCCCAGGAGGTTGGGGCCGTATCCGCACATGAAGTCGATGTACTCGTTGCCGTCGACGTCGGTGATCGTCGCCCCCGTGCCGGTCTGGAAGAAGCGGGGGAGGGCCGGCGGCGTCATTGCCGCGTGGCCGTAGGCGCCTCCGGGAACGAGCTGCAGTGCCCGTTCGAACATCGCGTCGTTCTTGGTGGTGGTGCGGGTTGCCATCAGTTCGCCTCTTCCGTGGTCGAGCGGGTCTTCATTGTCGTCATTGCCTCGAGCGTGTGCTCGAAGTCGGTGACCAGTCCTTGGCTGCCGAGGCCGCCGGCGACGAGCGCCGCCGTGGCCGATGCGAACCGGCAGGCCTCTTCGAGTTCCATCCCCTTCGCCAGGCCGGTGATGAAACCGCCACAGAAGGAGTCGCCGCACCCGGTGGTGTCGACCACGTCGACCGAGAACGCGGGGACGGCGAATGTGCGGTCGGGGGTGTACACGATCGAGCCCTCCGCCCCGTTCTTGAAGATGCACGTGCCGACACCGCGGTCGAGGAAGAAGCGTGCCGCGGCCTCCGGGGAGGAGGTCGAAGAGATCGTCTGGGCCTCGTCGGCGCGGGGCATGAAATAGTCGAGGTGGGGGGCGACGGCCTCCACGGCGGGAAGCATGTCGGCACTGGCACTGATCGTGTCGCTGGTGACGATCGCCCCGGCCTGCTCGGCTGCGGCCAGGACGGTCGCAGAGCCCTCCCCGTCGAACATCGGGTGCAGGCCGACTCCGCCGTAGTGCACGAAGCGCGCCCCCGACACGTCGGCCGCGTCCGGTGCGGCCATCATCAGCGCCGAACCGAGGCGGTGCAGATTGGGGCGATCTCCGCTCGAGGTGATCGGCAGGATCGTCGCCGAGGTCGGCACGTCGCGGGTGCTCTGCATGGCGGAGAGTTCGACCCCCTCTGCGTCGAGTGCGCGCAGCAGGGTCTGGCCGACGAAGTCGTCGGCGGTGCACCCGATCAGACGCGTCGTCAGCCCGTGACGCGCCGCGATCACTGCCGGTGCGGCGGCGGTTCCGGCAGCCGTGATCTGGATCTCCTCGACGAATCCGGTGTCGTCGCCGGTCGGCAACTCGTCGACGTGGCGAGCGAGGATGTCGAGCACCGAGAATCCGATGCTGACGAGGTCGAAGCGGTTTGCCGTCACTGGGTGTGCTTTCCGCGGACGAGGTCGAAGCGGTTTGCCGTCACTGGGTGTGCTTTCCGCGGACGAGGTCGTAGATCGGGGCGAGCTGGTCGGCGGTCGCGCGGGGGAGGGGGACGATGTCGCCGAGTCGGGTCGCGCCCCACATGATCTCGGCGGTGGTCTCGACGAGCGTGGCGAGGTCGAGTGCCTTGCGGGGGGTCGCGGCGGCGACGGCCAGCCCGTGATTGGCCATGAGGACGGCGCTGCGGTCGGCCAGTTGCCGGGCCACCTCGACGCCCAGTTCGTCGGACCCGGTGAGCTTGTAGTCGGCGACGCGAACGTCGCCTCCGACGTAGATGCCGAACTCCTCGATCGCGCTCGGGATCGGGGTGCCGGTCACGGCGAACATCGACGCGTACTTGGCGTGACAGTGCATCGTGGCGTGGAACTCGGGGTGCTCGGCGAAGATGGCCAGGTGCAGCGCGGTCTCGCTGGTGGGAGCCCGGTGGCCGGCGACGACCTTCGCCGCGGGGTCGACCACCACGATGTCGTCGGTGGTCATCGTGTCGTAGGGGACCGAGGTCGGGGTGACGGCGACGTTCCCGTCGTCGAGCCGGCACGCCGCGTTGCCGGCGGTCCCGTGGACGAGACCGCTGCGCAGGGAGGCCTGCATGATGTCGACGAGTTGTTCTTTGGCGTCGGCCAGCGTGAACACCTGGGCTCCCTTCCGATAGGAACGTGACGGGTCATCACGTTTATACGTGACAGTATCTCACGTTTGCTGTATCGTCAACCTCGTGGAATCTCCCGACGAGTCGCTGTCGATCCGGCGACGGCCCGAGCAGGCGCGCAGCAGGACCCTCGTGAGCGCCGTGCTCGACGCCGCCAAGCAACTGCTCGTCGAGGCGGGGGCCGACGACCTCACCATGACCGGGTTGGCCGAACGCTCCGGCGTGGGCGCCACCGCGATCTACCGGTACTTCCCGAACAAGGACGCGGTCCTGAGGGAGTTGGCGCTCGAGACGTTCTCCACCGATGCCTGGATGTCGTCGATCCCCGAACTCGCGAACGGCGATCTCGCGACGTTCGTCGAGCAGCGGATCCAGCAGTACTGGCAGCTCTACCGGCAGGAGCCGTTCCGGGTGCCCCTCCGTGCGGCCATCGAGTCGGACCCCGAACTGGGTGCGCTCGACCGGGCCGACACGCGCCGGGTCGCCGCAGAGATGGCGCACGCCGCGGCGGCGTTCACCCGCTTCGACGAGGCGGCGCTCGAGTTGCGGATCGTGCTGATCCTCGAGGAGATGCAGTCCGCGTTCCGGCTCGCCGCCCACGCCGACCACGCCGAGGCCGAGCGGATCATCGAGACCTTCACCGAGATGACCCTTGCGGCCCTCGCCTGAGTCGTGTCATCCAGAACAGGACCTTCCATGACGCACGACCTGCCCCGCGGCACGCCGAACCGGACCCCGTCGCCCACGGGTGCATCGTCGCCGACCTCGTGCGGATCTTGCGCCGCTGCGGCGCAAGAAGCCCACGAGTTCGCTGCTACTTGGCGTCGCGGGCGGTGATTGCCCAGGCGACGTGTTCGTGGGGGTCCTCCACCGCGAGTTGCAGTTCCCAGCCGGACGTGGGTTCGTGGGCGTTCCAGCGGAACCAGTTGAGTTCGTGGGCCAGCTCGCCGAGTTGATCGGCGGGAACCGGCCAGTCGGCCAGCACGTCGCCGAGGGCGCCGAGCAGCCACCACGCACCGAACCGTCCTGAGGCGGCGCCGCGCCGTCGGCCGTGGGCACCGCCACTGGCTCCGGCCCAGGCGATCCAGGCGAGGGCGCCGGCAGGGGACAGGGCCGCGACGCGGCATCTGCGTACACCGAGCGCACCGATCGCCTCGGGCACCCCACCTTCGACGCACACCATCTCGACCTGGCCGTTCGAGCTGACCGTCCACGGCTCGAGGAGTTGGCGGACGGCCAGCTCCACGTCGTCGTCGAGATGTTCTGCGCCGTCGGCCGGGTCGATGTCGGCCCAATCGTCGGGGAGGCCGGGGGAGGGGAATTCCGCTCCGTCATCGGTGTAGGCGGCGAGCGCGTACTCGGGTTCCCATGCCCTCAGCTCGAGGGGCATCTCCATCACGTCGGGAAGACCCGCGGGGTCTGGTCGGTCACCGCGCAGCAGCCGCTCGTGGGCGACGATCGCTGCACGGGGCCCGCGATCGAGGTGCGGTGCGAGATCATCCCAGCTGTGGCCCTGCGCAGCGACCTCGGTGAGCGGCCCGATCGTGAAGCGGCCGCTGAGGCCGTCACTCTCGTCGAGCACGGTGGCGACGAACGGGGCCGGTGCCAGGAGGGCGAGCCGGTACTCCGCCAGCGTGGCCGCGGGCCACAGTTGGCGGCCTGTCTCGACGGCATGACGCGACCGGTCGCGCACCCGCAACAACCCCTCCCAGTCCCTCGTCGAACACCGGTCGTCGATCATCCGGACCAGCCCGTCGAGGTCGGCGCGGTGGACCAGTTCGTCGAGATCGTCGTCGGGGACCATCGGCTCAGATCAGCGGCCAGGGGTAGCGGCGGCCACTCTGGTCGACGGGGAACGTGCGCTCCTTCACCATCCAGGCCGCTCGGCCCGAGATCGCGTCGGCCTCGTCGTCGGAGAGAAGCGCGGCGACATCGAGTGGCACCTGTTCGCAGATGCGGACCGCTGCGTCGAGCAGGTGGTCGGGGATGGGTTCGTCGGCGAACTCCCAGATCACGGTGCGCAGCTTGAACTCGGCGGCGAAGCAGAGACCGTTGTCGATCGCCCATACGTCGGCGGGGCCGTCCGCGATCTCGGGTGTGAGGAGACAATGGCCACTCTTGCGGTCGGTGTTGTTGGCGAGGATGTCGAGAGCGGCGATGTCCATGAGGCGGCCGTGGAGGTCGGGCCGGTTCTCGTAGATCGTGAAGTAGTGCTCGCTGTGGTCGGCAGCCACGAACCACTGCAGTGAGCCCTCGCCGAGCGGACCGTCGCGGAGCACCGTGGGCGGGACGACCCCGACACCCATCGCCTCGCTCAGCAGATACGCAGCGACCTCGCGCCGGTGCAGACCGGGCTCGAAGTCCCACAGTGGGCGCTCGCCACGGAGCGGCTTGTAGATCGCCGGGTGGGCCGCGCCGTCGTGGACGACGTGGACGAGGAATGTGGCGTTGCTGCTGTGGGGCATCCGCCCCTCGACCTCGATCTCACCGCGCAGCAGGTGGGCAACCGGGTCGGCGACCTCGTCGAGGCGCAGCCGGACGGTGCGGTCCTCGTCGTCGCCTTCGGCGTCCACCGGTCGGTCTCAGTTCATCCGCGGGCAGGGGTGGCCGTCGGGGTCGACCGGGTTGCCGCACCACTGGCAGTCGGGACGTCCCGCCTCGATGACCTGCTCGGCGTGATCGCAGAAGGCGGTGGCCTGCCCGCGGGTCAGCGAGAGCCGGACGTGGCCTCCGCCGTCGTCGACCGGGTTGCCTTCCTCGTCGACGTCGCCGACCTCCTCCAACTGGACGAGGATGCGGTCGCCTGCGCTGTCGTATCCCAGCCCGATGGGTCCGAGCACGAACGCTGCGTCGATGGGCCGGGTCATGTCGAGGCTGCCCGGGAGCGGGCGGTCCTCGGCGGGTGGCAGGTCACTCAGCACCTTGCGGAGGTACTGCACCACGGCCGATGCCTGCTGCTTCTCGCACTTCACCTCGATGTGCTCACCGTCCGCTCGTACCTGGAGGAAGAAGGTGCGCTGGCCTGGTTGGCCCACCGTGCCGGCGGTGAACGCGTCGACCTCGTCGAACTCGTAGAACACACCCATCAGGAGGGCCTCAACTCGGTGAGCGGGCGTCCCGTCGAGTTCACCGCCAGCACGACGGGTCCCCCGCCGTGCCATGAGATGGCGGTGACCGAGGCGGGGCTGATGACGAGGCGCTGGAACAAGTCGATGTGCGTGCCGAGGGCGTGGGCCACTGCTGCCTTGATGGTGTCGGCGTGCGACACGCAGACGATCGTGCCGCCGGGATGGGCGGCACGGAGACGGTCGAGCGTGGACACCATCCGCGTCTGCATCTCGGTGAAGCTCTCCCCGCCGGGGAAGCGGAACGTGGAGGGGGCGCGCTGCACGGTCTGCCATTCGGGCAGCTTCATCAGATCCTTCAGTTTCCGGCCGGTCCAGTCGCCGAAGTCGCATTCGAACAGGCCGCGGTCGACCTTGGTGCGGAGCCCGCAGGCCTTCGAGATCGGTGCCGCGGTCTCCTTCGCCCGCTCGAGCGGTGAGCTGTAGACGGCGTCGATCTTCGAGAGCTCGCCGATCCGCTCGGCCGCGATGTCGGCCTGCTGCTTGCCCTCGTCGGCGAGGTGCAGTCCCTTCGCGCGGCCCGGCAGGATCTGGCCCGTGGTGGGGGTCTGACCGTGACGGACGAGGAGAACCGTGGTGGCCGCCGGAGCCTTCGTCCGGCGGGACGCGGGCCGCTTCTTCGGCGTGTCTGTTGTGGAGGAGCCGGACTTCCGGGGGGTGGAGGGCGGGGCCATGAGTGGGTCGAGTGGTGTCGGATGACAGCAGGTCGAGGTGCTCGGGAAGGATCGACCTCGACGAGAGTCGGCTCCAACCTACTGTGGCGGTCCGTGCGCTCCCTCACCCGTCTCGAAGCCGATGTCGTCGACTGCCGCGCCTGCCCGCGCCTCGTGGCGTGGAGGGAGAGGATCGCGGTGGAGAAGCGGGCCGCCTATCGCGACCAGGAGTACTGGGGGCGCCCGATTCCCGGGTTCGGCGACCCCGCTGCGCGCATCGTCGTGCTGGGTCTCGCACCCGCGGCACACGGTGCGAATCGGACCGGCCGGGTGTTCACCGGGGACCGCAGCGGCGACTGGCTGTACCGCGCGATGCACCGGGCCGGGCTGGCCAACCAACCCGCGGCGGTGTCGATCGACGACGGGTTGGAGCTGACCGACGCCTGGGTCACGGCAGCTGTGAAGTGTGCCCCACCGGAGAACAAGCCCACCACCGCAGAGCGCGACGCCTGCCGTCCCTTCCTCGAGGAGGAACTGGCGCTGCTCGCGAACATGAAGGTCATCGTGTGCCTCGGATCTTTCGGTTTCCAGGCCGCCGTCCGCCACTTCGACGTCCGGCCCCGGCCGACGTTCGGCCACGGCGCGGAAGCGCCGATCGACGGTGGCCCGACCCTGCTCTGCTCGTTCCACCCGAGCCAGCAGAACACCTTCACCGGACGCCTGACCGAGCCGATGCTGGATGCAGTGTTCAGCCGGGCCGTCGAGCTGGCAGGCGCCTGAGGAGGAGGCGGGATCGGTCGATCCTGCCGTTAACCTCCGGTCATCGTGAAGACGTTCTCCGGCCGCAACCTCCGACACGGCCTCGCCGTTGCCGCGGTTGCCGTCCTGGGCCTGTCCGCCTGCGATTCCCAGCCCAGTGCGAAGCGCGTGGCCGAGGATCTCGTCAAGACCCTCACCGAGGACCCGGCCGAGCAGCAGTGCATGCTCGACGTGATCGACGACTACGACGAGGAGTACGACCTCGCGCAGCTCGGGGACGACGCCGAGAACGGCGACCTGAACTCCCAGGGAGAGGCCCTCGACGCCCTCGCGGCGTACGAGCAGAGCCTCGAAGACTGTCGTAACTGAGCCGACGGCTCAGTCCTTCTTCTCCGCTTCGGGTTTCGGTGCCGGGGCCTTCTTCTTCTTGGGCGGGGGAACTCCGACCGCGGGTGCGGGGTCGGCATCTTTCGGCCAGCGGCGGCGGCTGACGATCGACAGCAGGCGCAGGAGCCGCATCGCGGTCTCGTCGGTCTGGGCCGGTCGGGACTCGATGACGCCGTCGGCGATCATCCGCGTGATGACCTCCTCGCCGAGCTCGGTGCGCACGATCGTGAGGGTCCAGGCGTTGTCCTCGCCGATTCCGCCGGTGGCGATGTCGGAGTGCTCCGCGGCGAAGTCGGGGCAGTGGGTGCAACCCTGGCGGGTCCAGCCGTGGCATTCCTTGAGGTCGATCTCGTGGTACGAGCCGTCCTTCATCCAGATCTGGAAGACGCCCTTGATGTTCATCTTCACCATGTCCTGTTTCTTGAGGCCGTACTTGGCCTCGAAAAGTTCGGTGAAGATGGCGTCGTCGAAGGTCTTCGAGCAGAGCAGCCCGATGTTGAAGAGGAACGGCTTGGAGACCTTGCCGGCCTTGCGGTCCCACATCACCGGTGGGGACGATGTCTGGCATCCCATGCCGACGAGGGCGAGGCGTTCGTAGCCCTTCTCGCGGGCTTCGGGGAGGGCCAGCGGGTTGGCGCAATACGTGTACCGGCTGCCTGCCGTGGCGAGGATCTCTTCCTTCGTGGTCACGACGGCGGGCTTGGCCTTCCAGCGGTCGTCGTCCTCGACTCCCGACACGAGGGCGGCGTCGATGTAGTCGTTGTCGCGCAACCACATCAGCATCGCCGACACGAACCCGCCGTCCTGGCCCATTTCGTGCACCGTCGAATCGCTGGCACGGGTGAGCAGGAGCTGGCGCCAGACACCCGACATCTCCTCCGGCTCACGAACCCGGCCGAACAGGTGCATGTCGGCGGCCGGCTCCCAGGCCCGGAATCGGGGACAGGCACGGGTGCACGTGGTGCAGCCGCCCTCTTCTCCGAAGCCGTGCACGCAGTTCTCGAGGCCGAGTTCCTCCTCGAGGTGGAACGGCAGGTACTTGCCCTCCTCGTGCTCGTAGCCGATGACGTCGTGGGGGCACGTGACCACGCACCCGGAACACCCGGTGCAGAGCCCGGTGGTGATGACCTCGGCGTAGAGCTCCTTCCACTGGGCGGTCCAACGGCCGGCCTTGGCGGGCGGAGTGGCCTCGAGCGTCGTCATGAGGGCGACTGTAGGCCAACCCGTCGCGGCGCGAGAGATCCAGGATCGGCCGAGAAATCCGGGCTACAGAGCGTCGCCGCCTTCTTCACCGGTGCGGATGCGCACGACCCGGTCGACGTCGGTGACCCAGATCTTGCCGTCGCCGATCTTCTCGGTGCGGGCCGCTCCGGTGATCACCTCGACCAGCTCGTCGACCTGATCGTCGTCGACGACGAGTTCGAGTTGCGCCTTCGGGACGAAGTCGATCTTGTACTCGGCGCCGCGGTAGGTCTCGGTGTGGCCGCCCTGCCGGCCGAAGCCGCGCACCTCGGTGACCGTGATGCCGGTGACCCCGGCGGCCTTCAGTGCGTCCTTCACGTCGTCGAGGCGGAAGGGCTTGACGACGGCGGTGATGAGCTTCATGGGGAACTCCTTACCAGTTCGTTGGTGGTCACGCGGTGTACGCCGACTCGGCGTGCTGGGTCTGGTCGAGGCCGGTGAGTTCGTCGTCGGGCTCGACGCGGAGACCCACTGTCTGCTGGATCGCCGAGGCGATGAGGTAGGTGACGACGAACGAGAACAGGGCGACGGCGGCGGCACCGACGAACTGATCCTTCAGCAGTTCGAAGCCACCGCCGTAGAACAGACCGTCGAATTCGTCGTTCACTGCGGTGTCGGCGAACAGGCCGAGCAGCAGGGTTCCGACGACACCACCGACGAGGTGGACGGCGATCACGTCGAGACTGTCGTCCCAGTTCATCTTCTCCTTGATGCCGAGAGCGAGGTAGCACAGCACGCCGGCGGCCAGGCCGATGACGAGCGGAGAGGCATCGCCGACGAAGCCGGCGCACGGCGTGATCGCCACCAGGCCGGCAACCGCACCCGAGCAGGCGCCGAGGATCGTTGCGTGCCCGGTCCGGATCTTCTCGACGAGCAGCCAGCCGAGCATTCCGGTGGCCGCGGCGAGGTGCGTGTTGACGACCGCCTGGGCGGCGATGCCGTTGGCGGCCAGCGCCGAACCGGCGTTGAAGCCGATCCAGCCGAACCACAGGATGCCGGTGCCGAGCACCGTGAACGGAAGATTGTGGGGTGGCATCGGCTCGCTGCCGTGGCCCATGCGATTGCCGATCACCATCACGATGGCCAGGGCAGCGACACCGGCATTGATGTGGATCGCCGTGCCCCCGGCGAAGTCCAGCGCACCCATGTCGAGGATCCAGCCGTTCCAGACCCATTTGGCGACCGGTACGTACACCAGCAGCGACCAGAACGCGATGAGCAGGGCGTAGGAGCCGAACTTGAGGCGGTCGGCCGTGGCGCCGGTGATGAGGGCCGGAGTGATCACGGCGAACATCATCTGGAACGCGACGAGCGCCATCCCCGGGATGTCGCCGTCGAGTTCGGTGACGTCGTAGAGGAACAGGTAGTCGAAGTTGCCGATCCACGAGTTGCCGCCGTCGCCGAAGACGAGCGAGAACCCGATGATCGCCCAGAGTGTCGACACGATGCCCATCGCGAAGATGTTCTGCATCAGCATCCCGAGCACGTTCTTCGAGCGGACCATCCCCGCGTAGAAGAAGGCCAGGCCGGGGGTCATGAAGAG
>CBFCWZ010000086.1:0-11882 GCA_965601935.1 uncultured Ilumatobacteraceae bacterium | reverse complement strand
CCCTGGGATCGGGTTCGTCCTGGTGCGTGACGAGGTCCGGGGCGACGTCGCTCTCGGCCCCGACGGGCTGCGTCGCCTCGACGCCGAGGGGGAGGACGCCGTGGTCGGCACCGATCCCTTACTGCCGTTCGGGCCCAACGCCGCCCGGCACCTGCGGCGCACGAGTGGTTTCGTCAACTGTCCGGACCTGGTCGTGAACAGCTTCTACGACATCGATGCCGACGAGGGCGCGGCATTCGAGGAGCTGATCGGCTTCCACGGCGGCCTCGGCGGCGATCAGGGGAGGCCCTTCGTGCTGGCACCATCGGACCTGGAACCGCCCGAGGAGAAGATGATCGGGGCCGAGGCCGTGCACGGCGTGTTCAAGGGCTGGTTGCAGGACGTCCAGCAGGGTTCGGTCGCATAGCGGTCCCGAAATCGGAGGACTGGGGGACAAGTACCGTGGCCGCCCTCGCGGACCAGGGCTACGGTTGCAGCCGATTCGGTACTGGAGGATCAAGTGAGCGACGAGGCATCGGAATCGACGAGCAATCACGAAGCGGAACTGGCCCGGCTCAGGGCGGAGAACGCCGCCCTTCGCGCCCAGGCCGACGAGCGGCAGAACAGCGGCCGTAGCGCGCGTCGATGGGTCTCGGTGATCCTCGCTGTCGTCGCTGCGGTCGTCGTCCCACTCGCCGCGCTGACCGTGTGGACGCAGCGAACCGTTCTCGACACCGACCAGTACGTCGACACGGTCGGTCCCCTGGCGCGCGACGAAGCGGTGCAGAACCGTGTCGCGGAGGTCCTCACCACAGAGATCAACGCGCAGGTCGACTTCGAGAGCCTGCTCGAGGAGACACTCGACGAGGCCGGCCTGCCCGAGGATCTGCGCGGACCTCTCGGCGTGTTGGTGGGGCCGCTGGCGGGAGGGGCCGAATCGATCGTCGAACGGGTCGTCACCGAGATCGTCCGCTCCGAGGCGTTCGCCGAGCTGTGGGAGGAATCGAACCGGGCCGGGCATGAGGTCGTGGTCGCGGTGCTCACCGGCCAAGGTGCCGACAACATCGAGACCGACGAGGGTCGCATCCGGCTCACCTTCGACGGCCTGCTCGAGCGGGCCAACGGAATCATCGAGGGAATCCTCGGTCCCGACTTGACCGAACGCCTCGGGCTGCAGGACGTGGAAACCGAGGTCGTGCTGCTCGAGTCGGATGATCTGGCGGCCGCCCAGGAGCTGGTCGACCTCCTCGACACTCTGTCGTGGTTCGTTCCACTGATCGCGCTGTTGCTGTTGGCGCTGGTGGTCATCGTCTCGAACGACCGCCGGCTCGGTGTTCGACGGGCCGGTCTCGCCATCCTGATCTCGTCGCTGGTGACCCTTGCGCTCCTGGCCTTCGTGCGGAACCGAGCCGTCGGCGCCGCCGAGGACGGGGCTGCGGCCCGTGCCGTCATCGACCAGCTGCTGACGTTCCTCGTCCAGGAACTCCGTGTGCTGGTGGTGCTCGGGGCCGTCTTCCTCTTCGGCGCCTGGCTGGCCGGGTCGACCTCGACCGCCGGCAAGGTGCGGGCGTGGGGCAACTCGCTCCTCGGGCGAGCCTCGGCCGTGGAGGATCCGACCGAGGTCGGTGCCTTCCCGGTGTGGGTGGCCCGTCGTCACGCCGCTCTCCTCGCCGGAGCCCTCGTGCTCGGCGGCCTCGCACTGGTCATCGCCGATCGCCCGACCGGCTGGACGGTCCTGTGGATCGCAGTTCTCACAGGCCTCCTGATGCTGGGGATCGAGGCAATGGCCCGCGTCGGGGTCCAGGCCGCCGCGGCAGCCGACTCGATTCGCCCGGCCGATACAGCGGACGCTGACGCGCCCGACGCTGACCACGCCGCGACGTGAGCGAGCGGCGTTCTTTCCGCCAATCACGCTTCGTCCCGCCGCCGGGGGCGTGCGAGATCCTGCTCGTCCGGCACGGCGAGTCGGCCCCCGCTGTCGAAGGGGAGAGCTTTCCGTTGGTCGACGGGCACGGCGACCCACCGCTCGCCCTCGAGGGAATCGTTCAGGCCCAGCAGGCCGCCGAGCGGTTGTTGGCGACCGGGGAGAACATCGCCGCGG
Organism: uncultured Ilumatobacteraceae bacterium; assembly: GCA_965601935.1. Taxonomy (GTDB): domain Bacteria; phylum Actinomycetota; class Acidimicrobiia; order Acidimicrobiales; family Ilumatobacteraceae; genus CBFCWZ01. Next base: position 9,802 of record CBFCWZ010000086.1, on the reverse strand, counting down.
TCTACGTCACGTCGCTCCGGCGGACCCAGCAGACAGCCGAGCCTCTGGTCGCCGTACTCGGCCTCGAGCCGATCGTGGAGCCCGATCTCCGGGAGGTGGGACTCGGCGAGTGGGAGGGCGGGGAGTTCCGTCGCCGGGTGGCCGATGACGACCCGGTGGCAGTCGAGATGTACGAGCGGCAGCGGTGGGACGTCATCCCGGGCGGCGAGCCGCTCGACGACTTCCGCGCCCGGGTCCGCCGAGGGATCACCCGTATTGCCGAGGCCCATCCCGACCAGGTCGTGGTGGCCTACGTCCACGGAGGGGTCATCGGCGAGGTGATCAACCTGGCCACCGGGTCCTCCGGGTTCGCATTCACCGGGTCGGCGAACGCCTCGATCTCCCATGTCGTGGTCGACAGCGAGCGGTGGCTGGTGCAGTGCTTCAACGACACCTCGCACCTCTCGCCGACGTTCAGCGCGGCGGGCTCGATCGGCTGAGTTCAGCCGAGTCCATCCCAGATCGCGGCCGACTCGGGTACTCCATGGACGAGTACGACGGTCATGGGGTGCACAGTAGGTTTGAGGTCAGGTCCAACCGGTGAGGGAGCACGACATGAGCACCGCGGAGTCACGCATCGAGGCGCCGTCGCCCCTGCTGCTCGCACTCGAGGTGCGCGCCCTCGCCGAGAGGGGGGCGATGGCGGCTTCCCACCCGCTGCTCCGGCGGCTGTCGAAGGGTGACGGCCATCCCGTGCTGGTGCTACCCGGTTTCGTGGCGAGCGACCGTTCGACGGTTCCGCTGCGGCGTCTGCTGCGGGATCTCGGCTACTCGCCGTTCGGCTGGGATCTCGGGACGAACGTCGGGCCAACTCCCGAGATCGTCGCCGGGATGCTGGCCCGCTTCGAGGCCATCGCCCGTCGGCACGAGGAACCGGTCAGCATCATCGGTTGGAGTCTCGGAGGGATCTACGCCCGCGAGTTGGCTCGCCGCTCGCCCGACGCGGTGCGTCAGGTGATCACCCTCGGGAGTCCCATCCACATGCTGCCCGGCGATCGCAGTTCGGCGTCGCGCACCTGGGAGACGTTCCGCGCCCGGCACGACCCTGCGGTGCAGGACCGGACGATCCCCGAGATGGAGAGGCCACGGCTCACCGTCCCCGCCACCTCGGTCTACACCCGGACCGACGGCATCGTGCACTGGACGACATGCCTCGTCGAACGGACCCCCCTCAGCGAGAACGTCGAGGTGCACGGCTCGCACTGTGGTCTCGGGTTCAACCCCTGGGTGGCCTACGTGGTCGCCGACCGGCTCGCCCAGCGGGCGGGGGAGTGGTCGCGCTTCGCGCCGCCACTGCTTCTGAGGGCCGGCTTCCCGCCGCCGACCGACTGGCGCACACCTCGAACGAAGCGCCACCGCGCGACCGCGGCAACGTAACCTCGCCCGCATGGCGCGGCACGTCCTCCTCCTCAACGGCCCGAACCTCAACCTGCTGGGGACGCGCGAGCCCGACGTGTACGGGACCGCCACCCTCGACGACCTCGTGTCGGAGGTGACCGCCCACGCGGCCGAACACGATGTCGACCTCCGGGCCAGCCAGTCGAACATCGAAGGCGAGTTGATCAACGCCCTGCACGATGCTCGTGAGTGGGCCGACGGGATCATCTTCAATCCCGGCGCGTACACCCACACGAGCATCGCCCTCCGCGACGCGATCTCTGCGATCGGCCTGCCCGTGGTCGAGGTCCACCTCTCCAACGTGCACAGCCGCGAGCCGTTCCGTCACCGGTCGATGATCAGCGCGGTGTGTCTCGGCGTGATCGCGGGCTTCGGCGCGAAGGGCTATTCGCTGGCCCTCGCAGCCCTGCTCGACCATCTCGACGGCTGACCGTGCGCCAGTGCCTCGGCTGCGCGGCAGACTGGCGCCGTGACCGACGAGGCGTTCGACTTCGTGATCGTGGGCGGCGGCTCGGCCGGTTGCGCCCTCGCAAACCGGTTGAGCGCCGACCCGTCGAACCGCGTCCTCGTGCTCGAGGCCGGACGCCGCGACCGCTCCTGGGACGTGTTCATCCACATGCCTGCTGCCCTCACGTACCCGTTGGGGAACCGGTTGTACGACTGGAAGTACGAGACCGAACCCGAACCCCACATGGGTGGCCGGCGTGTCGCCCATGCCCGCGGCAAGGTCCTCGGGGGCTCCAGCTCGATCAACGGGATGATCTTCCAGCGCGGCAACCCGCTGGACTTCGATCGCTGGGCCGACGAGCCGGGGATGGAGGGCTGGGGCTACGACCACTGCCTGCCGTACTTCCGGCGGATGGAGAACTGCCTGGCGGGTGGCGACCGGTGGCGAGGTGACGAGGGACCCCTCGCGGTGGAGCGCGGCCCGGCTGCCAATCCGCTGTTCGATGCCTGGCTCGACGCCGGGGTGCAGGCCGGGTTCCGCCGCTCCGACGACGTGAACGGCTACCGGCAGGAAGGGTTCGCCGTCTTCGACAAGAACGTCCGCCGTGGCCGCCGGTTGAGCGCCGCGCGGGCCTACCTCCACCCTGTACTCAGCCGGCCCAACCTCACGTTGCGCACCAGCGCCGTCGTCGAGGGCGTGGAGATCGAGGGCGCTCGGGCGAGCGGAGTCCGCTATCGGTGGCGTGGCCGTGCGCACGCGGCGCGAGGCGGCGAGGTGATCCTGTGCGGAGGAGCATTCAACTCACCTCAGCTGCTCCAGCTCTCCGGGGTGGGTGACGCCGGGTTGCTGGAAGGTCTCGGTGTCCCCGTCGTGGCGGATCTCCCGGGTGTCGGCCGGAACCTGCAGGACCACCTGGAGGTCTACATCCAGCACGCCTGCTCCCAGCCGGTGTCGTTGCAGCCCCACCTCGCCCACTGGCGCAAGCCGTGGATCGGGCTGCAGTGGCTGTTCGGGCGCGGCCCTGCCTCCACGAACCACTTCGAGGCCGGGGCGTTCGTCCGTGGCAACGCGGAGGTCGAGTCCCCGAACCTGATGTTCCACTTCCTGCCGGTGGCGATCCGCTACGACGGCTCCCAGCCGTCGGGTGGCCACGGTTACCAGGTTCACGTGGGTCCGATGCGGTCCGACAGCCGGGGTGCGGTCCGGATTCGCTCCGTCGACCCGCGGCAGCATCCGGCGATCACCTTCAACTACCTCTCCACCGAACAGGACCGCACGGAGTGGGTCGAGGCCGTCCGGGTGGCCCGGCACATCCTCGGCCAGCCCGCGTTCGACGACTTCGACGGCGGCGAGATCTCGCCCGGGCCCGGCGTGGAGAGTCCCGAGCAGATTCTCGAATGGGTCGCCCGCGACGGTGAGACCGCCCTCCACCCCTCCGGGACGGCCCGGCTGGGGGTCGGCCCCGACACTGTCGTCGACCCACGCACCTTCCGGGTGCACGGTGTCGAAGGGTTGCGTGTGGTCGACGCCTCGTTGCTGCCGAGCATCACCAACGCCAACATCTATGCGCCCACGATGATGATCGCCGAGCGGGCCGCCGATGCGGTCCTGGGGAACTCGCCGCTCCCGCCCAGCGATGCGGTGGTGTACCGCGGAGAGATCTGAGGCGTCTCCGGCAGCGCGTTGTACCGTCGGGCCATGAGCGATCGTCCTGTCGTACACGTCGACCGAGAGCTGTCGGATGGAGACCGGTTGTACGTCGGCGACCGCGCCGAGATCATGGGTCCGGGCGATGATGCACTCGCGGGTGTGCCCGCAGCGATCATCGGAGTCGCCCACCGGTGGGACGACGAGCGGTTCGCCCGTTTCCCGGCCCTGCAGGTGCTCTCCCGGATGGGAATCGGCTACGACAACGTCGATCTCGATGCGGCCCGCGCCGCCGGTGTCACTGTGTGCAACGCGCCCGACGCTCCCACCGTGTCGACGGCCGAACACGCGATGGCCCTGCTGCTGGCGATCACGAAGGGATTGCGCGGTGTCTCGCGGAGCGCCGACCGTGGAGTCACCGGGGTTCCCGCACCGACCGCGCTGGAACTCGACGGAGCGACACTCGGACTGGTCGGCCTCGGGAGGATCGGCGTTCGCGTGGCGGTGGCGGCGCGCGCTCTCGGAATGACCGTGATGGCATCGGACCCTGCACTGGCGGAATCGCCGGTCACTGGCGTGGAAATGGTGTCGCTCGACGAGATCTGGGCCAGATCCGACGTGGTGTCGTTGCACGCGCCCGCCGTGGCCGAGACCCACCATCTCGTGAACGCCGACACGATCGGGGCGATGAAGGACGGCGTCTTCCTCGTGAACTGCGCGCGTGGCGGACTCGTCGACCAGGAGGCGCTGGTCGCCGCCCTCGACTCGGGGAAGGTGGCCGGCGCCGGTCTCGACGTCACGGAACCCGAACCACTCCCGGTCGGGCACCCTCTGCTCGGCCGAGAGGACGTGGTGGTCACGCCCCACATCGCCTCGTCGACTCGGGCGGGGCGGCTGCGGCTGTTCGCCCACGCCTTCGACCACGCGCTCGCCGCACTGGCGGGCGAGCCCCGCCACGTCGTCAGCTGAGCGTTGCGCACACCGCTCGTGCCACACTCGTCGGTGTGAGCAGCTTGCGGCAGAAATGGAACGAGGGGGCGACCACGCTCGGGGCGTGGCTCTGCGTCCCCAGCACGTTCACGGCGGAGATGGTGGCCCGCTCGGGAGTCGACTACGTCTGTATCGACACCCAGCACGGAGCGATCGACTATTCCGACGCCGCCCCGATGATCCAAGCAGTCCTGGTCGGCGGCTCGCGTCCCATCGTGCGGGTCCCGTGGAACGAGCCGGGGATCATCGGCAAGATGCTCGACGCGGGTGCCCAGGGCGTGATCGTGCCGATGGTCAATTCGGTCGCGGAGGCCGAGGCGGTGGTGCGGGCATGCCGGTATGCCCCCGACGGAGCGCGCAGCTACGGCCCGATGATGGCCGCGACGCGGGTCGACGGCGACTACGTGGCCTGGGCCCGCGACAACGTGGCGGTCATCCCGATGATCGAGACCACGACGGCGCTCGGCGTGCTCGAGGACATCCTGGCCGTGGAAGGAATCGACGCGGTGTACATCGGGCCGGCCGACCTCTCGCTCACACTCGGACTGCCGCCGCGCAACAACGACGACGCCGACTCGTTCACCGACGCGATCGGCGCCGTCGCCGACGCGTGTCGACGGGCGGGCGTGGTGGCAGGGATCCACTCCACCGGGGAACTCACCCCGCGTCGGGTCGCGCGCGGCTTCCGGATGGTCACCGTCACCGCCGACAACGTCGCCATGCGCATCGGTCTCGCCGCCGAATTGGAGTTGGCTCGCGGCGGCCGGTCCGCCGCCGCCGACGGTTCGATGTACTGACCGAATCCTCCCGCCTGGCGGTACGGGATCTCCCCGACTCGTCGATGCCGGGCTCGGGTCAGAAGGTGCTCATCCCGGGCATGGCCCTCTCCGATGTACTGACCCCCGTCAGTCGGTGGCGCCGCGGACGTTGCGGAGGAGGTTGCCGCGGAACGGGCGGGGCGGCAGGTCCGCGGGCTCCTGGCTCGCGTCGTAGTAGGGCGTGTCGCCGATGATCGTGACCCGCTCGACCTTGCGAACCTGGGGCCAATAGTCGGAACTGGCGTAGTGCTGCACCGACCGGTTGTCCCAGAAGGCAATCGTGTTCGGCTGCCACCGCAACCGCACTTGGTACTCGGGGAAGGCGGCCTGACGGTAGAGGAGTCCGAGGAGTTCCCTGCTCTCGTCGGGGTCCATGTCGTCGATCTCCTGGGTGAATGCGGAGTTCACGTAGATGCCCTTGCGCCCGGTCTCGGGATGGGTGCGGATGACCGGGTGGTGGGGGTTCGGGTACTTGGCGTTGGCCTCCTCGATCTCCTCTGCGCCGGCACCGGCTTTCTCGAGGCCCTTGCGGAAGCGCGCGAAGTCGTGGCGAGCGGTGCGGCCGTCGACCCGATCCTTGACGTCGTCGGGGAGGCCGTCGTAGGCGGCGTACATGTCGGCGAACACGGTGTCGCCACCCACCTCGGGGCCCTCGATCATTCGCAGCACCGATCCGAGGGAGGGCTCGAGTCGCCACGTGACGTCGGAGTGCCAGCCGTTCTCGCGGCCGGGCGCATCGGCGTCGTGGGTGATGGCGAGCACCTCGGGGAACCCTTCCTTGTGCGGCGCGAACGGGTGGACCTCGAGTTCGCCGAAACGGCGTGAGAAGGCGATGTGCTGTTCGGTGGTGATGTCCTGGTCGCGGAAGAAGAGCACCTTCCACTCGAGCAGTGCGGCGCGCAGGTCGTCGATCACCTCGTCGGGCAGGTCGCTCCCGAGTCGGATCCCGGAGATCTCGGCTCCGATCGTGGGGGATCGAGGGTGGATCCCGAATCCTGTCGCGGACACGCCGGAGTGAGCCGCCTCGGGGAGAGCACTTTCGTCTCCGGTGGTCGGTGGTTCGTCGGTGATCGTCATCATTCCCCCGAGGAGTTCCCCGCCGCTCATGTCGCGGCTGGTCAATTCTTCCATGCGGGACTGTCGCACGGCGGGGCGGCGTGGCAGAATCTTGCGATGGCAAGTGATTCACCCCACTTCGGAACGAGCCACGACGGTGACCACCCGGATCGCACCGATGAGTGGGACCGGCTGCGTGCCGCCCATCTCCTGCCTCGCGAGGCGCGGCCGGAGTCGAGCGCACGGGGAGTCCACCACCAGGCGCTGATCTGCTCCGACGTCGAGCGGACGATCGACTTCTACCAAGGGCTGCTGGAGTTCCCGCTGACCGATCTCTTCGAGAACCGGGACTACGAGGGGTCGACCCACTTCTTCTTCGACATCGGCCACGGCAACGCGCTCGCCTTCTTCGACTTCCCAGGGCTGGGACTGGAGGACTACGGCGAGGTCCTCGGCGGCCACCACCACCTGGCCATCTCGATGCCCCGCGACAACTGGGACAGGATCCGCGGCAAGCTCGACGCGGAGGGTGTGCCCAACTGGGTGCACCAGACCTCGATCTACTTCGCCGGCCCCGACGGCGAGCGCATCGAGCTCATCGCCGACCCGCTCGGCGAGATGTACGGCGCCCCCATCGGCTGATCCGTTCCGGTGACGAGAGCGGCCGGATCCGCTGCCGCGTCGTTCGTGTGTTCGACGAGGTCAGGGGAGTGAGAGCGGGTCGCGGGGGACCTCGACCCGGGTCGTCCACAGCGCGCCGGTGCCGGTACCGACCGCCGCGTCGCCGCCGACCGACGTGAGCACGTAGAGGGTGCGGCCGTCGTCGCCACCGAGCATGCAGGCGAAGGTGTTCTCGCGTGTCTCGAGCCGGTTGGTGATCTCGCCACCCTCGAGCACGCGGATGACTTGCCTGCCGGCCGCGTCGGAGAACCAGATCCCTCCCTCTGCGTCCATCGTGCAGCCGTCGGGGAAGGTGCCCGGCACCTCCGCCCAGACGCGCTGCTCGCCGAGAGTCCCGCCGGGCAGGATCTCGAACGCCGAGTACCTCCCCGCGAAGGTCTCGCCCACGATCAGTGTCGAACCGTCGGGGGTGATCACCGAGCCGTTCGGGAACATCACCGGGCGCTCGTCCATCGTGGCGGTGCCGTCGGGCTGCACGATGATCATGCCGGTCGGCGCCGGCTCGGCGCCCTTCTCGAGGTCGAAGCCGAAGTTGCCCACGTAGGCGACACCGGTGGTCGACACCACCATGTCGTTGCAGAGCTGGTCGGTGAGACCGGACATGTCGGCATGCTCGACGATCGTGCCGTCGTCCTCGACCCGCATCAGCTTCTGGTCGAGCATCGACACGTAGAGCAGCTGCCCGTCGGGCAGCCACCCGAGGCCCGATGGACGAGGTCCGGGCGTCAACTCGACCCGCGCATCACCGTCGGGTCCGACCGAGGTGATGGTCCCCGGATGGAAGTCGGAGAACCACAACCGCCCGTCGTGCCACCGCGGCCCCTCCCCGAAATCGATTCCCCCGATGACCTTGTTCCACACCATCCGTGGGAACCTAGACGAGACACTTCAACAGGGGGAGCTCTCGTCGTGCGTATCGGGATCAACGGGTCGGGAATGTTGGCGCGGCCGAGCGTCGACGGGATCATCGGGGACGTCGTCGCCTCGGAGGAGGCCGGGTTCTCGAGCTACTGGCTGGCCCAGACCGGGCTGGCCGATGCTCTCCAGTTGCTCGGCCTGGCCGGGCGGCAGACGGCGGAGATCGAGCTCGGGACCGCCGTGGTGCCGACCTGGACTCGTCACCCGGAGGTGATGGCGGCGGGAGCGCTCACTGCGCAGGCAGCATCCGGTGGGCGCATCGTGCTCGGGATCGGGTTGGCCCATCAGACATCGGTCGAGGACCGGTGGGGGATGACGTGGGAGCGTCCGGTCAGGCACATGTCGGAGTACCTGGCCATCCTCGACTCGCTGTTGCGCAGCGGCACGGCCTCTTTCCAGGGGGAGATCTGGAACCTCGAGCGTGAGGCCGCAGTGCCCGACGAGACCGCTCCGCCCAAGCTGATGCTGGCCGCGCTCGGGCGCCAGATGCTGGAGATGGCCGGCCGTCGGGCCGACGGGACCATCCTCTGGTGTGTCGGCCCGCGCACGTTGGAACAACAGATCGTGCCGATCATCAACGACGCTGCCGCCGGAGCCGACCGTGCGACACCGTCGGTCGTGTGCAGCCTTCCCGTGTGCGTCACCGACGAGCCCGACGGTGTCCGGCAGTTCGTCGGCCAGATCCTCGCCGACTACGCCACGCTGCCCAGCTACCGGGCGATGCTCGACATCGAAGGTGTCCACGGAGTCGAGGACATCTCCCTCGTCGGCAGCGAGGAGGAGGTCGGCGCCGGACTCGACACCATCGCCGCCGCGGGGGCCTCCGACTTCACCGCGGTGGTGATCCCGGACGCGTCCGGCCCCGGGCGAACCCTCGACTTCCTCCGCTCCCGCCTCTGAGCCGCCGATCTCAGGCGTCGGCGAGTTGGTCGACGAGGGGGGTGTAGGTGTCGAGGGCGGCGAGAACTTCGTCGCGTGGCCCCTGTGGCAGGCCGAGGATCGCACGACGGAAGCCCTTGGCGGCGAGGGCTTCGAGCTTCTCGGCATCGGGAGGTGCCATGAACATGCCCAACTCGATCTCGGCGGGGTCACGGTCGATGGCCTCACATGCCGCGGCCACGGTGTCCCAGGCCTCCAGCGGGTGACGTCCTCCGATCGGCATCCAGCCGTCGCAGAACTCGGCGATGTGGGCGGCGGTCTTCGGCCCGGCGTTGCCGCCCAGGACGATGGGCGGGTGAGGTTGCTGCGTCGGCTTGGGCCAACTCCAGCTCGGCTCCAGGTCCACGTGTTCGCCGTGGAACGAGGCTTCGTCGTTGGTCCAGATCTCCTTCATCGCCAGGATGCGCTCACGGAGGATCGCCCGGCGTTCGCCGTAGGCGGTGCCGTGGTGGCCCATCTCCTCCTTGTTCCAGCCGTACCCCACACCGAAGATGAAGCGGCCGTCGGAGATCCGGTCGAGCGAGGCGACCTCCTTCGCGGTGTGGATCGGGTCGCGTTGGGCCACGAGGCAGATGCCGGTGGCGATCTTCAGCGTCGACGTGACCGCTGCGACCGCGCCGAGGGTGACGAACGGATCGAACGTACGCCAGTAGAACTCGGGCAGCGGGGGAGCACCCTCGCGCCCACCCCACGGCGTCGCACGTCGCGTGGGGATGTGGGAGTGCTCGGGGAACCAGAGCGACTCGAAGCCGTGGGCCTCGACCTCGCGGGCGAGTTCGATCGCCCCGATGGTCTGGTCGGTGGGGAAGATCTCGACCTCGTCGGCGTCGATCGTAACCGTTGCCCTCGCCATTTCTGGCGCGTCAAA
>CBFCWZ010000085.1:0-11976 GCA_965601935.1 uncultured Ilumatobacteraceae bacterium | reverse complement strand
CCTCCGCCTCCGGCTGAGGTCCCGCCAACGGGTTCGCCGTGCGGCCTCGGCCGCCGGGTTCACCCGCACTGCAGGCTTCGGAGCGGCTCGTCCCCACTGACCCAGGTCAGTTCGGGGACGAGGCGCTCCGGAGCCCCCTTCACTAGTGTCGGTTCCATGACGGACACCTCTCGTGAACGCCCCGACCGCAACCTGGCGATGGACCTGGTGAGGGCCACCGAATCGGCCTGTCTCGCCGCAGCCCGCTGGGTCGGCCGGGGCGAGAAGGAAGCTGCCGACGGCGCGGCCGTCGAAGCGATGCGCCTCTCCCTGTCGACGGTCGGCATGGACGGCCTCGTGGTCATCGGGGAGGGCGAGAAGGACGACGCCCCGATGCTGTTCAACGGCGAGCGGGTCGGCGACGGCACCGACCCCAAGGTGGATGTCGCCGTCGATCCGATCGACGGCACGACCCTCACCGCTCAGGGCAAGACCAACGCGCTGTCGGTGATCGCCTGCGCCGACCGGGGCTCGATGCTCGACCCCGGCCCCTCGTTCTACATGGACAAGATCGCCGTGGGCCCCGACTCGTACGGCTCGATCGACATCACGGCCAGTCCCACTCAGAACCTGCGCTGGATCGCCAAGTCGAAGCGGGAGGACGTACGCGACCTCACCGCGATCATCCTCGACCGGCCACGCCACGAGGACCTCATCGCCGAGGTGCGGGCGACCGGCTGCCGGATCCGCCTCATCTCCGACGGCGACGTCTACGGGTCGGTTGCCACCTGCTGGCCCGATGCGGGCGCCGACGTGCTGTTCGGCATCGGCGGCACCCCCGAGGGCGTCGTGTCCGCGGCTGCCCTGAAGGCAATGGGCGGCGAGATCCAGGCCCGCTTCGCTCCTCAGAGCGACGGGGAGAAGACGGCGATGATCGAGGCCGGTTTCGACCTCGGGCACGTGTTCACCCAAGACGACCTGATCACGTCCGACAACGCCTTCTTCGCCGCCACCGGCCTCACCGACGGGGCGCTGTTGCGCGGCGTCCGGTTCGACTCGCACACCGCACGGACCCAGAGCCTCGTGATGCGCTCGCGCAGCGGCACGGTCCGCATGATCGACTCCCGCCACAAGGTCGACAAGCTCCGAGCCTTCGCCGCCGTCGACTACTGAGACACCCCGGCCCTTCTGGGTCCGGGCCCAGCCAGGCGTTCGCTCCTGGGCGCGCATGCTCTCGAAGACGCAGACCACCGACGCGAGCGACATGCCTGCGGTTCTGGGTGCAGATTCCGCCGGAAACCGACGCTGTGTGCACCCAGAACATCGGTTGGCACGGCACCGACGTGGGCTCCTGTCGCTTCACGAGCAATACGCGCGCCGTCAGGACGGTCGCGGACCCGTCAGAGAGTGCTGATCAGGCGGTGAAGCCGGAGGTCTCGCCCTTGGCGGCGAGGCGGGCCTCGGCGCGGGCGATGGCCGAGATGGACTCCGTGAGTGCGGCCTCGTCGGTCTCCTGCTTGAGGAGACGCTGGTGACGCTCCATCGCCTCACGGGCCCGCGCGATGTCGATCTCGTCGGCCAGTTCTGCCGTGTCGGAGAGGATCGACACCGTGGTGGGGTCGCCGCTCACCTCGACGAAGCCGCGGTGCACGGCAACGTCCTGCACGGTCCCGTCGGTGAGGTAGATCCGCGTGTGGTTCTCCACCAGCGCACCGAGGAACGGGGCATGTCCGGCCTGGAAAGCGATCTCCCCACCCTCGAGGGTGCGCGTGATGACCATGTCGGCCTCACCCGAGAAGAGCACCTTCTCCGGCGACACCAGGTCGACCTTGAAGGGCAACGCCATCTCAGTCCTCCTGGAGGCTCTTGGCCTTGGCCAGCACCTGCTCCACGCCGCCGACGTTCAAGAACGCCTGCTCGGGAACCTCGTCGAGCTCACCGTCGATGAGGGCCTCGAACGACTCGACCGTCTCCTTGACCGGGACGTACTCGCCCTGCAGGCCGGTGAACACCTCGGCCACATAGAACGGCTGCGACAGGAAGCGCTCGACCTTGCGGGCCCGGTTCACGGTGAGGCGGTCCTCTTCGGACAGCTCGTCGAGACCGAGGATGGCGATGATGTCCTGCAGCTCCTTGTAGCGCTGCAGCGTCTCCTGCACCCGGCGGGCCACGGTGTAGTGGTGGTCGCCGACGACCTCGGGCGACAGGATCGTCGAGGTCGACGCCAGCGGGTCGACCGCCGGGTAGATGCCGAGGGCCGCGACCTGGCGGGAGAGTTCGGTGGTGGCATCGAGGTGCGTGAAGGTGGTGAACGGCGCCGGGTCGGTGTAGTCGTCGGCGGGCACGTACACGGCCTGCAGCGATGTGATCGAGCGGCCCTTCGTGGAGGTGATGCGCTCCTGGAGCTGGCCCATCTCGTCGGCGAGCGTCGGCTGGTACCCCACCGCCGACGGCATGCGGCCGAGCAGGGTCGACACCTCGGAGCCCGCCTGCACGAAGCGGAAGATGTTGTCGACGAACAGCAGTACGTCCTGGCCCTGCACGTCACGGAAGTACTCGGCCATGGTGAGAGCCGAAAGGGCGACGCGGAGGCGGACCCCGGGCGGCTCGTCCATCTGGCCGAACACCAGGGCGGCCTTCTCGAACACGCCCGACTCCATCATCTCGAGGCGGAGGTCGGTGCCTTCACGGGTGCGCTCACCGACGCCGGCGAACACGGACACACCACCGTGCTGCGAGGCGACCCGGTTGATCATCTCCGTGATGAGGACGGTCTTGCCCACACCGGCACCGCCGAACAGGCCGATCTTGCCGCCCGCCACGTAGGGGGTGAGCAGGTCGATGACCTTGATGCCGGTCTCGAACATGCGCGCCGACGGCTCGAGGGCGTCGAAGGACGGGGCCTCACGGTGGATCTCCCACCGCTCCATCTCCTCGAACCCCTCCGGGATCGTGTCGAGTGGCTGGCCCCACACGTTCCAGACGTTGCCGAGCACCTTGTCGCCGACCGGCACGGTGATGCCCTTGCCGGTGTTGCGGACGGTGGTGCCACGGACGAGACCGTCCGTCGGCTTGAGGCAGACGGCGCGGACACGTCCCTCACCGAGCTGCTGGGCGACCTCGGCGAGAACCGGAGTGGGCTCGCCGTCGATGATGATGTCGAACTCGACCGCCGTGTTCAGTTCGGGCAGCGCACCGCGCGGGAACTCGACGTCGATCACGGGGCCGGCGATACCGACGACCCGTCCGTCCTTGAGTTCGGGTTCGGTCATGGTCATGACTGTGTGTCTCCTGGTGTGTGTGGATGCGCTCAGAGAACGGCGGTCGTGGGGGTCTGGGGCTCGACGACGAGGTCGTCGAGGTCGAGGTACGGGATCTCGTCGTCGGCATCGAGTGCCTCGGCTCCGCCCACGATCTCCATGATCTCGGCGGTGATCGAGTCCTGACGGGCCCGGTTCATCTCGATGCTGAGGCTGTTGATGAGGTCCTCGGCGTTGTCGGTGGCCGACTTCATGGCCCGCTGGCGGGCAGCGTGCTCAGACGCGGCCGCATTGAGGAGGGCGGCGTAGACACGCGCCTCCACGTAGCGCGGCAGCAGGGTGTCCAAGAGAGTGGTGGGGTCGGGCTCGAACTCGTAGTCACCACCCGGGGTGTCGGCGGCGTCGGCGGGCTTGCCGTCGCCACCTTCCACGGTGTCGGCCGACAGCGGCACGAGCGGACGCAGCACGACTTCCTGCGTGCCGGCCGACACGAAGCGGGTGTAGACGAGCTCCACCCGATCGACTGCACCGGAGACGAAGAGCTCGACGACATGTTCGCCGATGGCCCGAGCGTCCTCATAGGACGGCTGGTCGGAGAAGCCCTTGAACACCTCGCCGACGGTGTAGCCGCGGAACTTGAAGTAGCCCTCGGCCTTCCCACCGACGGGGACGATCGTGTACGCCCGCCCCTTTTCGATGTCGGCCTTGATCTCGCCCTCGGCGGCACGCTGCACGCCGGCGTTGTAGCCGCCACAAAGACCGCGGTCGGCCGTGATGACCACGTAGCAGGTGGTCGTGATCTCGTCGCGCCCCGCCAGCAGCGGCGAGTCGGACGAGGCGCCACCGGCGGACAGGTCCTTCACGACCTCGGTGATCAGCTCGGAGTACGGCACAGCTGCAGCGACCCGCTGCTGCGCCTTCACGATGCGCGACCCCGCGATGAGTTCCATGGCGCGCGTGATCTTCTTGGTGGCCTGCATCGACCTGATGCGGCCGCGGAGAATGCGTTCCTGACCTCCAGCCATCTACGTCACTCCGTTGCGAGCGTCTTGTTGCTCTCGGCTTCGCCCATCTCGTCGACGTCGAGCTGAGTCGGGTCGACCGAGTAGCCCTCGCCGGAGGTGGCCTGGAACTGGGCCTTGAACGACTCCACGACACCGGCCAGGGCGTCGGGGACCGCGCCGGTACGGATCTCCTCCATCAAGCCGGCGTGCGTGGTCCGCACGTGGTCGAGGAGTTCGGACTCGAAGCGGCTGACGTCGCCGACCGGCAGGTCGTCGAGGTAGCCCTTGGTGCCGGCGAAGATCGACACGACCTGCTCCTCGACCGCCATCGGGCTGTTGAGGGGCTGCTTGAGCAGCTCGACGAGGCGGTATCCACGCTCGAGCTGGGCCTTCGACACGGCGTCGAGCTCGGAACCGAAGGTGGCGAACGCCTCCAGCTCACGGAACTGGGCGAGGTCGAGCTTCAGGGTGCCGGCCACCGACTTCATGGCCTTGGTCTGGGCGGCGCCACCGACTCGGGACACCGAGATGCCCACGTCGACGGCGGGACGCACACCCGACTTGAACAGGTTGTCCTGGAGGAACACCTGGCCGTCGGTGATGGAGATCACGTTGGTCGGGATGAACGCCGACACGTCGCCGGCCTTCGTCTCGATGATCGGGAGGGCGGTGAGTGAACCGGCGCCGTTCTCGTCGGAGAGCTTGGCGGCCCGCTCGAGCAGCCGGCTGTGCAAGTAGAACACGTCGCCCGGGTAGGCCTCGCGGCCCGGGGGACGGCGCAGGAGCAGGGACAGCTGGCGATAGGCCTCGGCCTGCTTCGACAGGTCGTCGTACACCACGAGAGCGTGCTCGCCGTTGTCCATCCAGTGCTGGCCCATGGCGCATCCGGCGTACGGGGCGAGGTACTTGAAGGGCGCTGCGTCGGCGGCGGGAGCCGTGACGACCACGGTGTAGTCCATCGCGCCGGCCTGGCGGAGGGTGTCGACGGTCTGTGCGACGGTCGAGCCCTTCTGGCCGATGGCCACGTAGATGCACTTCACGCCCTGACCCTTCTGGTTCAGGATCGTGTCGACGGCGACGGTGGTCTTGCCGGTCTTGCGGTCGCCGATGATCAGCTCCCGCTGGCCACGACCGATGGGGGTCATCGCATCGATCGACTTGATGCCGGTCTGGAGCGGCTCGTGCACCGGCTTGCGACCGAGAATGCCGGGGGCCTGGATCTCCATGCGGCGGGTCTCGACGCCGACGAGGTCGCCCTGGCCGTCGACCGGCTGGCCGAGGGCGTTGACCACCCGGCCGAGCATGCCGTCACCGACAGGGACGGAGAGGATGTTGCCGGTCGACTTGACCGTCTGGCCCTCTTGGATGCTGTCGACGTCGCCGAGGACGACGGCGCCGATCGAATCCTCGTCGAGGTTCAGCGCCAGTCCGGCCGAACCGTCCTCGAATTCGAGGAGTTCGTTCACGGCGGCGTCGGGCAGTCCGCTCACGCGGGCGATGCCGTCACCGACTTCGGCGACGCGGCCCACGGTGCGGGCCTCGACCGAGGGTTCGAAGCCCTCGAGGTTCTTCTTCAGTGCGCCTGCGATGTCGGAGGCGGAAATGGTCAGCTCAGCCATGTGTTGTCCTTGGTTCCTGTCAGAGACGGCTCTTCAGCTGGTCGATACGGGTGCGAACGGAGTCGTCGATGACGGTGTCTCCGATCGTGGCGACGACGCCCCCAACCACAGAGGGGTCGACGATCGCCTTCAGATTGAGGCTCTTGCCGGTGGCGTTCTCGAGCGCCGCCTTGAGCCGGGCCTGCTGATCGTCGGAGAGCGGAACGGCGGTCCGCACCTCGGCGACGTCGAGCTGCTTGGCGCTCGACGCCCGCTGGACGAGGCTGTCGACGATGGCCGGCAGGTCGCGGCCGCGGCCGGCGCCGACGACCATCGAGACGAGCTGGACCGTGGTGGGCGTGGCCTTGCCGCCGAGGAGATCCTCGACGATGGCCTGGCGCTTCTCCGCCGGGATGTGCTCGTCGGTCATGGCGTTGCGCAGCTCGTCGCTCGACTCGTAGGAGCGGGCGAAGCGGAACAGCTCGTCCTCGACCTCGTCGAGGGTGCCTTCGGCTCGGGCGACCTCGAAGAGTGCCCGGGCGTAGCCGTCGATACGTGCGTCGGTCATGAGGAGGCTCCCACTCGGGCGATGAAACCCTCGATGAGGCTCTGCTGGGTGGAGTCGTCGAGCGACGAGGTGACCACCTCGTCCAGAGCATCGGAGGTGTAGCGGGCGATGTCGGAACGCAGATCGTCGCTGCCGCGGGAGGCGGCGGAGGCGATCTCGGCGTCGGCACGGGCCTCGAGCTCGGAGACCTCGGTGTCGAGCCGCGCCCGGCCGTCGGCCAGGAGCGCTTCGGCCTCGGTGTCGGCCTCGGCGAAGAGGCGCGCCCGCTCGGCGTCGATGTCGCCGAGCGCCGTGCGGATGTCGGCGGCGTCCTTCTCGGCCTTGGCCTTGCCGTCGGCAGCCTCGTCGAGCTCACCCTGGATCCGAGCAGTGCGGGCCTTCATGGCCTTGCTGATCTCGGGCCAGGCGAACTTGTAGAGGAGGGCGAAGACGATGAGCGACGCCGCCGAACCGATGATCATCTCCCACGTCGGGGGGAACAACCAGTGGGCGGACGTGTAGCCCTTGTCGTCGACGTCGTACTCGGCTTGGACGACCACGGTGGCGAGCATGTTCAGCGAGTTCACGACGACACCTCCGCACCCATCGCGGAGCGGACCGCGCGGCGGACGACATCGTCGCTCACGGCCGTGCCGCCATCGGCCTGCAGGGCCATCGAGGCGGCGCTGCCGACCACGTCGGCCACCGCACTCTCGACGTCGCCCATCGCAGCGGTACGGGCCGCTTCGACATCGGCTGCCGCTGCGGCACGACGCTCGGCGATGCCGGCGTTGACCGCCGTGAGCCGCTCGGTGCGCTCGGACTCGAGCGTCGCCCTGGCGGCCTCCACCTTCTGCTGGGCCTCGGCACGGACCGAGGTGAGCCGAGCTTCGTACTCGGCCACGTCGGCACGGGCTCCGGCCGTGAGGGTGTCGGCGGCTTCCTTGTCGGCCTGAATGCTCTCGTAGCGCTGCTGCATGCCCTTCCGCACCTTGGGGAAGAGCCAGAAGCGCAAGCACACAGCGAGCACCACGAACGAACCGAAACCCCACACCATCTCCTTCATTTCGGGAGCGATGGGGTTCAGGTCGGACTCGGGTACCTCTGTGTTTTCACCTTCTTCCTCGTCGGCGCGGACGAGGTCCTCCAGAAAGGAGACCTCCACGCCGGAGGATCCGGTTTTGATGACGGCTGTCAGCACGTCAGCTCCTTGGATCAGAACTTGCTTCTACGGACCTTGGTTCTCTTCGAGTCGCCGGGTCAGGCGAACTTGAGGAGGATGAAGACCACGAAGCCGATCAGGGCGAGCGCCTCGGTGAAGGCGATACCGAGGAACATCGTGGTGCGGACCATGCCGGCGGACTCGGGCTGACGGGCCATGGCCTCGACGGACTTGCCGACGAGATAGCCGATGCCGATGCCGGGGCCGATCGCGGCGAGGCCGTAGGCCATGCCGGCGCCAGAGGCGGCCTCGATGTTCTTCAGGTCAGCGGGGTCGTCGACCTGGGCGACCAGTGCGGCGAAAGCTTCCATTGGGGTTGTTTCTCCTGTTGTGGTTGTGAGGTGGGAGATCGGTCAGCGACGACTCAGTGGTCGTCGCCGTGTCCGGCTGTGGAGTTGTTGATGTACACCGCAGCCAAGATCGTGAAGATGTAGGCCTGGAGGAAGGCGACGAGGATCTCGAAGCCGGTCAGGAAGATGAGCATGCCGAAGGGCAGGATGCTCATCGGTACGAGGAAGATCTGGTTGGTCTCCGCCAGCAGCAGCGACTCGGTGAGGAGACCGAAGGTCACCAGCAGGATGTGCCCCGCCATCATGTTCGCCATGAGACGGACGGTGAGGCTGAAGGGGGTGACGAAGATGGTCGAGATGAACTCGATCAGGCCGACCAGCGGCTTCAGCGCGGTCGGCACGTCGGGCGGCCAGAGCAGGTGGCCGAAGTAGCCGAGGCCCTGATGTTTGATGCCCGTCCCGATGAACACGACCCACACGAGCAGGGACAACGTGAGCGGGATCGCGATGCGGGCGGTGGCGGGCATCTGGAGGATCGGGATGATCCCCGGGATGTTGCACAGGAAGATGAAGATGAAGAGGCTCAGCAGGAACGGGGTCCAGCCCAGACCCGACTTGCCGAGGGTCTGCATGACGATGCCGTCCTCGATGAAGTCGACGCTCGTCTCGGCCAGGTTGCGCGAACCGGTCGGGGCGAGCATCGGGTTTCTCCGGCTGGCGAGCAGAAAGAGCATGATGCCGATGAACGCCGCGGCGACGGCGATCAACGCGATCTTGTTGAACGTCGGGAAGAGGTCCTTCCAACGAAGGATTGCGTTGATCGGCGGGAACTCGAGTCCGAACACGTTTGTCGATCCGTTTCAGTCGGTGGTTGACAGGTGAGGAGATGTCAGGGGCGGGTTGGCTTCAGGCCCGGGTGGGACAGCGACAGTGCGACGTACTTCATTTCCCAGAACAGGAGCCCGAGGTGCGTCACGATGATGGTCGATCCGAGCGCCGGAAACGAAATCCAACTGGCGTCCTTCACGACCCACACGGCGAGGAAGATCAGCCCCAACCTGATCAGGTAGCCGAAGAGGGTTGCTCCCATCATCAGCCCGATCGAGATCCGGGCGGTCCAGGCGATGATCCCGGCGGCGAGAGCGAAGTTCACGAGCACGATCGCGATGCCGTAGGCGCTGGACAGCGCCCCGTCCATCCCCCAGATGACACCGCAGACGGCGATGAGCAGGGGCGAGATCCAGAGCCCGCGCTTGATCATGTCGCGCGACACGCTGACCTCGGGGGCAGGACCCTCGAACCGCGTGCCGAATACGTCGGGCTCGGTGCTGTCGGTCATCGTCGTCACGCGGCGCGATCCCGAACCTGCGAGTGGGTGGACCTGCGACGCCGCTCCGCTTCGAGCTGTTCCATCCGCGCGCTGTAGCGGTACCAGAACTTGGCGAAGAGCCCGACGGCGCCGAGCAGCGTCAGGGCGATCATGAAGACCGGGGTGGTGTCGAAGAGGCTGTCGAGACCCCACCCCGCAGCGAGGAACAGCATGAGCATGATGACGGCATCCATGCCGTGGCCCAGGGAGTCCTCGCGGTTGACACGGGTGGTCTTCGGAATGAGCTTCATTGATCAGGTGTTCGCGCGCGACGTGACACTGGGCACGCTTGTGAACGGATGCACAACCTAGTGGTCGCGTCGAGCGATCGGCAACCCGGAAGCAGATGTCGTTCGATCGGTCACCGGACTTTCATCTTCGTCTGTCGGGGACAGCTCGGAGGCGGGGCGCTCGACACCCTCGGGAGGGGTCTCACCCTCCCTCCGGCGACGGTGCACGTCGGGGTGCAGCACCGTGAAGAGGACGATGCCGATCGCGACCATCCCGAACGGGAGGTAGCTCGGATTCTGGCCGGTGAGGGTCGGGTACAGAACGAACACCGACAGCAGCCCGGTCCACGCCCAGAGGATCAGCACACTCCGGCGGTGGCCGTGGCCGAGGTCCATCAGGCGGTGGTGCAGATGCCCTTTGTCGGCCGACGCCAGACCCTTGCGCCGGGTTGCGCGCCGGACGATGGCGAATGCCGTGTCGAGGACGGGCACGGCGAGGATCAGGAGCGGGATCGCGATGGGTGCGAGGAAGAAGTAGGTGGTGCCGATGAACTCCCGCTCGAACGCGTCGGCACGCCCACCGACCACGCTCGTCGACACGGCCAGCAGCAGACCCAGCAGGAACGCTCCCCCGTCACCCATCATGATGCGCGCCGGGTTGAAGTTGTGCGGGAGGAACCCGAGACACACCCCCACCGCGATGATGGCGAACAGCGGCCCGATGTTGCCGGGGTCGAGCAGTTCGAGGTTCGACAGCTCCTGGCTGTAGAGGAAGAAGGCGAACGCGCCGATCGCCACGACCCCGGCAGCCAGCCCGTCGAGGCCGTCGATCAGGTTCACGGCCTGCGTCATCCCGATCAGCCACAGCACCGTGATGAGCGGCTTCAGGTCGTCGGACAGGACCGTCACACCGAGGTAGGGCAGGCGGAACGAGTACATGACCACGCCGAACCAGACGAGGACGATGCCGGCGACGACGATCCCCGCGATCTTCGCCGGCGGCGAGAGTTCCCGGACGTCGTCGAGGAAGCCGACGCCGTAGACGATGACCGCGGCCAGCACCACGCCGAGCGGCTCGGAGTTGCTCTCGAACAAAGCCGAGAAGTCACCCACGAATCTGGCCACGGTCACCGCGACGACCAATCCGATCAGCATCGCCAACCCGCCCACGTCGGGGAGCGGCTCGGTGTGCACCGTGCGGTCGTTCGGGTAGTACACCCAGCCCTGCCGCCTGGCCAAGCGGCCGACGAGGGGCGTGGCGACGAACGTGACGAGCGCGGCCAGTGCTCCGATCAGCAGATAGGAGCTCACGTCAGCCACGGTCCCTCACACTACGACCACCGCCTCCCCGGCGCGCCGCTCCCCCAGCGACCGTTGTCAGTTTGCGTCGCGCTTCACGCGGTCCACACGCAGAATCCGCGACGCAAAGGAGAACATCGGGCGTGTCAGGAGGGGTAGGCGGGGAAACGGGCGCAGAGTTCGGCGACTTCCTTGCCGATGACGGCCAGGGTCTCGGCGTCGCCGACCGCACGGAGGGCGCGGGCGACGAGAGAGGCGATGACCGGCATCTGCTGCTCGCCCATCCCCTGGGTGGTGACCGACGGGGTTCCGATGCGGAGACCGCTCGTGACGAACGGACTGCGCGGGTCGTCGGGGATCGTGTTCTTGTTGACGGTGATCCCGGCCTCGTCGAGCGTGGCCTGGGCCACCTTGCCGGTGAGTTCTTCGTCGAACGGGCGCAGGTCGACCACCATGAGATGGTTGTCGGTCCCTCCCGACACGAGGCGGAAGCCCTCGACCACGAGCGCCTCGGCGAGTGCCGACGCGTTGGCCACGACCTGATGGGCGTACTCGCCGAACGACGGGTCCATCGCCTCACGGAACGCGATCGCCTTCGCCGCGATGACGTGTTCGAGCGGGCCGCCCTGCCAGCCGGGGAAGACGGCCTTGTCGATGGCCTTGGCCAGTGCCTCGGTGCTGAGGATGCAGCCGCCACGGGGTCCGCGCAGTGTCTTGTGCGTGGTGAAGGTGACGATGTCGGCGTACGGCACCGGGTTGGGGTGTGCCCCGCCCGCGACGAGCCCGGCCAGGTGGGCGATGTCGAACAACAGCAACGCCCCCACCTCGTCGGCGACCGCCTTGAACGGCTCGGGGTCGAGCCGGCGGGGGTAGCTCGTGGTGCCGGCGACGATCAGCTTCGGGCGGTGCTCGAGGGCGAGGCTGCGCACCTCGTCCATGTCGATGCGCTCCTCGGCTCCCACCTTGTACGACACGAAGTCGTACATGAGACCGCTGGCATTCACCGGCGAGCCGTGGGTGAGGTGGCCACCGTGGTCGAGGCTCAGGCCGAGCACCGTGTCGCCCGGTTCGAGAACGGCCTGGTAGGCACACATGTTCGCGTTGGCTCCCGAGTGCGGCTGCACGTTGGCGTGGTCGGCTCCGAACAGCTCCTTGGCCCGGTCGATGGCGATCTGCTC
>CBFCWZ010000084.1:0-11977 GCA_965601935.1 uncultured Ilumatobacteraceae bacterium | reverse complement strand
AGTTGGATACCGAGGATGACCGCCAGCACGGTGAGCGTCTCGCTCGGCCAGGCGAGAACCACCGCGCCGAGGATCCCCGTGAGGACTCCGATGAGCATGACCGTGGGCCACTCGCGGGCCAGCGCGAGCGCGCCGGGGCCTGGCAGCGGGGAAGTGTTCGACATGGGTGGAACGCTACGTCGGCCGGATCGGCGGTTCAGGGATCCTCGGGGTGGAGGTCACCGAGCGGCCGTCACCACTTGTCGGTGGGGGTGCCGACCCGGTCGTACTGCTCACCGAGTACCACGCCGAGTTGGCGGCGCTCGCCATCCTGCAAGTGGATTCCCGGTCGCCCGTGGGCGAAGCGGTAGTTGCAGACGATGCCCACGTCGCCGCGGCGCCAGTCGACCTTCGTGCCGAACCGGTCGTAGAGGTCGACGAACTGCTGCAGCTCGTCGCGGGTGAGCGGGCTGTCGTCGCCGAACGTGAGGTCGAGCGGGCGCTCCGAGTACGGGAGGTGTTGCACGAGCGGCCACCTGTCGAACCACATGCCGTGGTCGGCGACGCTGCTGTACAACACGTTGCGGTCGAGACCCGGGAAGTACTCGAAGGCCGAGCAGTAGTAGCGGGTCCGCATCAGCCGGTCGGGGCCCCAGTCGACCGCGAGCCGCCGATTGCGCGCCTTGCGGGCTGCGACCCCTGGGTCGTCGGTGGAGAACGACTTCTGCCAGTGGTTGTAGACCCCGTGCTCGGGCTTGCCGGCGTACGCGTCGCGGTCGGTCAGGTTGCGGTGGTAGCAGATGCCCAGCCGTTTCAGCTTCTGGCCGAAATCGGTCGCCAGCAGAGCATCGGTCGCGGCGATGGAGTCGGACACGTAGGTGGCCCCACGATCAGGGACGGCATCCTTGGCGAGAAAGCTGATCACCCGCGTGCTCTTGCCCACGTACGCCATCTCGTGGTGGTAGTGCAGCCATGCCGTCATCGGGGCGCCGACTTCGTACACGTTCGGCTCGATCCGGCCGCGTGGGTTGGCGCCGCCTTCGTACTCCATCTCGGCGTCGACGACGATCTTGGCGAACTCGCGCATGTCGGCCAGGTCGGTGAGGCCGGTGTTGACGAGGTGCACCAGGCCGACACGCTCGTACGTGTCGAGCATTCGCCGTCCCAGCGCGCTGTCGGCGCGTCGGTCGTGGTCGTCCATCGCGTACGACGAACAGTCGATGGTGAATGTGGCGGGGTCCGTGAAGGGTGTCCCGGTCCACCAGCGTGGCTCGATCACGTCGTCGAGCGGGGGCGGCGCGGCCGTGTCCAGAATCGTCATCGGGGTGTCCTCGTGGTCCTGAGCATAATTCCGACAGGAGCAGTCGGGATTATAACGCGTCAGGTGCCGTAGCGGTCCACTCCTGTGCCGTAACGCTCCTCGAAGAGGGCCAGGACCTCACCTGGTTCGGCGTGTCGTCCGACCTCACCCTTGGAGTAGAGCGGTTCGCCGTCGACGTGGACATCGAACACGCCCTTGCTCCCCGTCACCACCGTCAGCGACCCGATGACGTGCTGGTAGTTCGAGAGGAGATCGTCGATCGCGCTCACGGCGCGCGCCGAATAGTCTCAAGGTACGCAGTATTCGAGGCGGATCTCGTGGCTCGGCATGGGGGCAACCTACCGAGCGGGGGACTCGAGACCTCCGGCGATCAGCCCGAGTTCCGGATGCTGGTGGCGATGGCGTTGATGGTGAGCTGGATCCCGCGCTCGACCAGTTCCTCGCGCGATCCCTCCCGGTAGCGGCGGAGCATGTCGATCTGCATCACGTGGAGCGGGTCGAGATAGGGGTAGCGGTTCCGTAGGCTCCGCGCGAGTAGCGGGTTGTCGGCGAGCAGTTCGCTGTGCCCGGTGATGCGACCGTGCCATTCGAGGGTGCGGGCGTGTTCCGCGGCGATCGTCTCGAAGATCTCACGAGCCCACTCTTCGTCAGGGAGCAGGGCCTCGGCGTAGCGGCGGCCGATGGTGAGGTCGGACTTCACGAGCACCATACCCATGTTGTTCAGGATCGTGTGGAAGAACGGCCACTCCTGGTACATCCGTGACAACTGCTCGTCGCCGTCTGCGCTCTGCTCGGCACATCGTGAGAAGGCGGTGCCGGCCCCGTACCACGCGGGCAGCATCAGCCGGCACTGGGTCCAGCCGAAAACCCATGGGATCGCCCGCAGATCCTCGATGGCGCGGGAGGCCGTACGCGAAGCGGGACGGCTGCCGACGTTGAGGGTGGCGATCTCGTCGGTCGGGGTGATCGTGCGGAAGAACTCCACGAAGCGCTCTCGGCCGTAGACCAGATCGCGGTAGGCCGCCATCGATTCCCGGGCGAGTGTCTCCATGGTCTCCTCGGCCCCCTCCGGGCCTTCCCGTCCGGCATCGCCGTGGGCGGAGGCGGACAGCGTCGCGGCGAGAAGGGTCTCCAGGTTGCGCCGCGCCAGGGCCGGGCGGGTGTACTTGGCCGCCACCATCTCGCCCTGCTCGGTGACGCGGATCGCGCCGTTCACGGAGCCGTCGGGCTGGGCCAGGATCGCCTCGTACGCGGGTCCGCCACCGCGGCCGACGGTACCGCCCCGGCCGTGGAACAGCCGGAGGTGGACGCCGGCGCGTTCGGCGTGCTCCGTCAGCGCCCGCTGCGCGGCGAAGAGGTTCCACTGTGACGCCAGATAGCCCCCGTCCTTGTTCGAGTCGGAGTAGCCGATCATGACCTCGACGCGGTTCTGGCGGGAACGGACGAGCGACCGGAACGTCGGGTCGGCCAGCATCTCGGTGAGCACGTCCGGGCCGCGGCGGAGATCGGAGATGGTCTCGAACAGGGGGACGATGTCGAGGTCGGAGGTGGCGGCGTCGGGCCCGTTCGACACATCGAGCAGACCGGCCTCCTTCATCAGGATGGCCACCTCGAGGACGTCGCTCACGTCGGCTGCCATCGAGATGATGTAGTGCTCGATGACGCGGGGGCCGAAGCGGCGGATGGCCCGGGCCGCCTCGTCGAGGACGGCGAGTTCACCGAGCGTCTGCTCGTCGTACTTCGCCTTCGGGTGCCGGAGGAGCCGTGGGTTCTCCAGCTCGGCCCGCAGGACCCGGCGCCGATCGGCCTCCTCGAGCCCGAGGTAGTCAGGGGTCACGCCGGCCTCCCGGAGAAGGGCCGCCACCGTGACCTCGTGGACGCGTGAGTTCTGGCGCATGTCGAGCGTGCACAGGTGGGATCCGAAGACTCGCACTGCGCGCCGGAGCGGCTCGATCTTGGCGTCGGCAAGGACGTCGGCACCATGAGTGCGCAGGGACGAGCTCACGACGGCGAGATCGGCCCCCAGCTGGTCGATCGAGTCGTAGGCGGGGAGCGGGTGCCGAGGTGGCCGTCCGGGGACGTCGACCACGTCGGGGTCGAGCACCGCCTCGGCGAACGCGTACAGCCGGGCGTGCATACCGCGCAGGGCCCGCCGATAGGGCTCGTCGGCGCGGAACGGCGATTCGTCGCCGGACGCGTCGGCGAGACGCTCCAGCTCGTCGGTCGGCGTGATGAGGCGAGACGACATCGAGAGTTCTCGCGCGAGTTGACGGAGACGGGCGAGGTGGTGGCCGAGCGCCGTCTCGGCCTGGCGGTTCACCGCGACCCGGAGGACATCGGCGGTGACGAACGGGTTCCCGTCGCGGTCACCGCCGATCCATGAGCCCATTCGGATCGGTGCGGATGCGGCACCGGCGGGAAGCTGGGCGAGCTCGCCGCGCCGCTCGTCGAGCGTGGCGACGATGTCGGGAACGACCTCGAACAGGCTGGCGTCGTAGTACTTGAGAGCCTCACCGATCTCGTCCTCGACCCGAAGTTTCGACAGGCGGAGCAGGGCGGTTTCCCAGAGCGTCGTGACGTGAATCCGCAGGACCTGCACGAGGTCGGCCCGGGCCGGGTCGGCGGGGTCGAGATGGTCGAGGCTGTCGAGCGCCCTGCCGATCTCGCGCAGCACGGTGAGGATCGTCTGTCGGCGCACCTCGGTGGGGTGGGCGGTGATGACCGGGCTCACCGCGAGCTGGTCGATCAATCCGGCCAGCTCGGCGTTGCCGAGCCGGTGGCCGATCGTGTCGAAGGCAGCGGCGAGCGTGCCGCGCTGGGGTGGGTCACCGGCAAGGCGGTGGTGTCGCTGGCGGCGGACCACGTGAACGTCCTCGGCTGTGTTGGCCAGCAGGGCCAACCAGTCGAAGGCGCGCAACACCTGCAGCTGTTCCTCGATCGGGGCGTCGGCGAGGAGCGCGGTGAGACCGTCGACGTCGGCGGCTCCGGCCCGCCGGCCGTCGACGGCGGTCCGACGGACCTCCTCGACGAGCTCGAGGGTCTCGTCGCCGGCGAGTTCGCGGATCACGTCGCCGAGGATCTCTCCCAACAGCCGGATGTCGTCGCGAAGCGCGGACTCGCCGGCAGCGGGGGAGGTGGGTTCGGCAGAGGTCACGAGTTGGTCTCCTGGTGGTGTCGAAGGTGTGTCCCCGAGCGCGTCGGTGCGCCAAGTCCCTGCACGCGACGGTACCGGTCCGCGAGAATCGTCGCATGCGCGTCGTCTTCGCCACCGCCGAACTCTCCCCGGTTGCCACCGTCGGCGGGCTCGCTGCGGCCGCCGCAGGGTTGGGCTCCGAGCTGAGGACTGCCGGGGTCGACCTCGAACTCGTGATGCCCGACTACGGCGACGTGGCCCTGATCGACGAGACCTCGTGGGAGCTCACGGTCCCGGACTGGGTCGGGTCCGCCTCGGTGCGCCGTGGCCGTCACCCGGACATCGGTGACCTCCACCTCATCTCCGTGCCCGGCATGGCACGCAGTCATCCGTATCTGCAGCCGTCCGGCGAGGGATGGGACGACAATCCCGAACGGTTCTTCCGGTTCGCCCGTGCCGTTGCCGCGCACGTGGAGTCGGACCCACCGGACGTGCTGCACCTGAACGACTGGCACACCGGCCCCGCCTTGGCGGCCATGGAATCGCCGCCACCGACCGTGTTGTCGATCCACAACCTCGCCTACCAGGGCATCCACAGCGGTGACTGGCTGTCGGTGATCGGCCCCAAGGCGGCGCACTATGAGTGGTGGGGCGACACCAACCCGCTCTCCGGCGCGATCGCACTCGCCGACAAGGTCGTGGCAGTCTCGCCGCACTACGCCGAGGAGATCCGGACGCCGCTCGGGGGCTTCGGTCTGGACGCTCCGCTCCGCGACCGGGGCGAGGCGCTGGTCGGCATCCTGAACGGCATCGACACCAAGGTGTGGAATCCGGCGACCGACCCGCTCATCGAGGCGAACTTCGACGCCGATTCACTCGACGCCCGCGAGGCCAACAGAGCTGCCCTCCGCGACAGGTTCGGGTTCCCCGACGACGGGGTCCCGGTCGCTGCGGTGGTGACCCGCCTCACCCACCAGAAGGGCATCGACCTGCTCACGCCCCTGATCTCCCTGCTCGACCAGATCCCGCTGCGGCTCGTGCTGCTCGGCTCGGGTGACGCCGTGGTCACCGCCGATCTCCACCGGATCGCCGGGTGGCACCCGGGCCTGTTCGGCTTCGTCGACGCCTACGACGAGGCGCTGTCGCACCTCATGTTCGCGGGCTCCGACCTGTACCTGATGCCGAGCCGCTTCGAGCCGTGCGGTCTGACGCAGATGCAGGCGATGCGCTACGGCTCGGTCCCGGTGGTCACCGCCGTCGGCGGTCTCGTCGACACCGTCCCCGATGCCGACCTCGACACGCGGTCGGGCAGGGGCTTCCTGGCCGCCGAACCGCGCCCCGAGCATCTGTTGGCGGCGATGTTCCGGGCCGCGCGGCGGGTGCGCGAGAAGCGCCGACGCATTTCGCTGCAGAAGCGGATCATGGCCGTCGACTGGTCGTGGCACGAGCCGGCCACGCAGTACCTCGACCTGTATGAGAGCCTGACCGGAGGGGTGCGCAACTGAGTCGGGCCCATTGGCGGCGGCACGGCCGACGCCAGATGTGTACGTTTGGGTGCGCATGGCCGCCGAACCGAAAGTCCTCGTCATCGTGCTCGCGGGTGGGGAGGGCAAGCGCCTCCAACCCCTGACCAACGACCGCGCCAAGCCGGCAGTTCCGTTCGCCGGCACCTACCGCCTCATCGATTTCGCTCTCTCGAACTTCGCCAACGCGGGCTACCTGAAGATCGTCGTCCTCACCCAGTACAAGAGCCACAGCCTCGACCGGCACGTGTCGCAGACCTGGCGCTTCTCGACGCTGCTCGACAACTACGTCACGCCGGTTCCGGCGCAGATGCGCCGTGGTCCGTACTGGTTCCAGGGCTCAGCCGACGCGATCTACCAGAACCTCAACCTGATCCAGGACGAGAGCCCCGACATCGTGGCGGTGTTCGGCGCCGATCACATCTACCGGATGGACCCGCGCCAGATGATCGACGAACACGTCGAGTCGGGAGCGGGCGTCACGGTGGCGGCAATCCCCGTGCCGCGCCACGAAGCGCTCGAGTTCGGCGTCATCGAGTCCGACGACGAGGGCCGCATCATCGACTTCCACGAGAAGGTCGAGAACCCGCCCACGATGCCCGGCGACGACACGCGCTGTCTCGCCTCGATGGGCAACTACGTGTTCGACACCCAGACACTCATCGACGTGGTGACGCCGCGGGAGAACCAGTACACCGACCTCGGCGGAGATGTGATCCCCGCCCTCACCCGCGACGGTGTCGCCCGCGTGTACGACTTCTCGAAGAACGTGATCCCGGGGCAGGGGGAGAGGGAGAACGGCTACTGGCGTGACGTGGGAACACTCGACTCGTTCTTCCACGCCAACATGGACCTCATCGCGCCCGACCCCGTGTTCAACCTCTACAACGACCGATGGCCGGTGTACACGAGCCGGCGCGCGCTCCCGCCGGCGAAGGTGTCGAGGGGCCACGGCGGAGAACCCGCGTTCGTCGACGGCAGCCTGTTGTGCCAGGGATCGATCGTGTCCGGTGCCCACGTCGAGCGTTCGATCGTCGGTCCCGGCACGTTCATCGACCACGACGCCCACGTCACCGACTCGATCATCTTCCCCGACGTGCACATCGGTCCAGGTGTGCGACTGCACCGCTGCATCGTCGACAAGAACGTGTCGATCCCCGAGTGGGAACGTATCGGGCTCGAACCCGAGGCCGACCGGAGCCGGTTCACCGTGAGCGACGAGGGCGTCGCGGTGATCGAGAAGGGCCGCGACCTCAGCCGCTGATCAGGCGGCCGGCCTCGCACAGCGCGGCCACGAACACCGGGTCGTGACGTGCGGGAGTACCGGCCTCGACGGCATTCCACCATCCTCGGAGGAACGGTTCCTGCCCGAACGCGGCGGCGGGATGCTGAGTCGGGAGGACGGTCTCGTCGCCGTTGATCTCGACACGCGGAGCGGGGAGCAGCGCCACCCGCGCCACCGTCTCGGGCGAGGCAGCCTGCAACTCCCATTGGGGGAGTTCCTCGTCGCCGCCGGCCAGGTCGAGGCCGGCCCGCCGCTCACCGACGGGCGTGGCGAACGTCAGTGCGAGTTGTCCGGCCGCCGGTGAGGTGATCTCGGGAGTGCTCGCCCAACCCGCCATGCGGGCCGCGTAGAGCGTCACCGCGACCATCGACAGGTTCAGCGAAGGGCTCCGGCTGAGCCCTGACAGGTGAGTGATTCCGGCGGTCGCGCGCACTGTTCGGAGCCAGCGGGCCACGGCGGGCGCGCTGGCCAGTGGTTCGCCGCGGCGCACGCTCCCGGTGGCCCTCGTCGCCAGGGTGCCGATGACGTCCGGACCCACTTCGGCCACCAGGTCGACGTCGATCGCGAGGTGGCTGCCCGAGTCGGCCAACTCGTCGAGGTCGCGGATGGCGCCGGCGGCGACGTACACGAGGTCGGCCGAGTCGGCGGAGGAGGAGGTTCTCCAGCCGAGGCGCTCGGCTGCCACCTGGAGCTGGGCGATCGTCGGAGCGGTACCGAAGGTAGCGAGGCGAGGACGACGGGCCACGACCGTCAGGTCACTTCCCGGCGAGGCGTGCGACGACCGGGGCGAACGCCTCGAACACGTCGCCGCCCACGATCACGTACGAGAACCCGAACTGGGCCCGGCGCGCGAGGAGATCCTCGACGATCTTGTCGACGCTGCCGATGAGGGAGAAGGGGGAGTCGGCGATCACCTCGTCGTCGACCGGGATCATCCGGGCGATGGCGGAGACCGTTCCCGCGCGGTCGTCGGTGACGGTGGTGAAGAACGTGCGGATGTTCATCTCGATGTCGGCGAGACGGTCACCGGCCGCTTCGGCGACGACCGCCACCTTGTCGGTGACCGCCGTGATCGTCATCGTCTCCACCGCCTCGGCGCCGATCACGCCGGCGTGCAGGGTTCCGTTGACGCCGACGATGTCGGCCTCACGGGCGGCGATCGACAAGACGCGGCGACCGCCGCCTCCGATGACGATCGGGGGGCGCGGTTGCTGGAGGGGCAGGGGGAGCCCGTCGTAGCCGCTGATGGAGTAGTGCTCACCTTCGAAGGAGAACGGACCTGGGGCGAGGCAGCCCTTGATGACGGCGAGGCCCTCCTCGAAGCGGTCGATCCGGACCCCTGCCCGATCGTACGGAATCCCGGTCTGTTCGTAGTCGGAGACCATCCATCCGGCGCCGAGACCGATCTCGACCCGCCCGTCGGACAGCACGTCCATCGTGGCCAGTTCCTTGGCCAGCACGACCGGGTGCTTGTAGTCGTTGTCGAAGACGAGGGCGCCGGCCCTGAGGGTGGTGGTGTTCTCGAGGATCGAGTGGAGTGCCGGCACGGGGGCCAGCTGTTCGGTGAAGTGGTCGGGGAGACAGGCCACCGAGTAGCCCAGCTCTTCGACGCGGCGGGCCTGATCGATCCAGTGGGCGCGGCCCGTGGTCGTGCCGAGCTGGACGCCGAAGCGGAAGGGCCTGATCGGGAACGGGGGGTCCACCGCTGCGACGGTAGTGGCTGAGGTGTCCGGCCGCGGACGTGCCGGCGCCGGGTGACGTCCCCAGGAGCGGATGCGCCAGTAGCGTTGTCGTTGATGCGCGTACTGGCCTGGGTGCCCCGACTGGCGCTGGTCGTCGCGGCCGGCGCACTGCTGCTCGCCTCAGTGGTGGTGGCCGTCGCACCGCGCCTCTGGGCGCTGGCCAACGCCCACGAGGAGGAGCCCGTCGTGCTCCCCGAGTTCGAGGCGCTGGCGCAACGCACCTACGTCTACGACGTGGAGGGCAAGGAAATCGCCGTGTACGAGCTGGAGAACTCCCAGCCGATCGACTACGCGCAGATACCCGACCAGGTGATCGAGGCCTTCCTCATCGTGGAGGACACCGAGTTCTTCGAGCACGACGGGGTGAACGTCCGTGGCCTCATCCGGGCAACACTCTCCAACTTCTCGACCGACGCCCCGCAACAGGGCGCATCGACCATCACCATGCAGGTCGTCAAGAACGATTTTCTCGCCGGGCTCGAGCGCGATGGTCGGTACAAGCTCCTCCAGATGCACTACGCGCGGATGCTGGAAAAGGAGCTCGCCAAGGAAGAGATCCTCGAGCGCTACCTGAACACGGTGTTCTTCGGCAACAACGCCTACGGCATCCAGGCGGCCGCCGAGACCTATTTCGGCAAGACCGCGCAGGAGCTCACCTTCATCGAGTCGGCGTTCCTGGCCGGCCTCGTCCGCTCACCGTCGGGCTTCGACCCGATCAACGAGCCCGAGCGCAGCCGCGCCCGGTGGATCCAGGTACTCGACCGGCTGGTCACGGCCGAGCGGATCACCGAGCTGGAGGCCGAGGAGCTGGAGACCGACTTCGTTCTGCCCGAGCGGGTGAAGACGATCCCGTCGCGCAATTTCGAACGCACCTACTTCACCGAGACGGTGCGCGACTACCTCCTCAATCAGACCGACATCCTCGGTGACACCTACCAGGAGCGCTACAACCGTCTGTTCCGGGGTGGGCTGCGGATCCACACCACCCTCAACAGCTCGCTCCAGCAGATCGCCGAGGAGGCTCGCAACGTCCTGCCCGACACGCCGCAGGGCTTCGACGCGGCGCTCCTCTCGATGGACTCCACGTCAGGCGCCGTGCGAGCGATGGTCGGCGGACGCGGCTTCGTCCCCAACGAGAACGAGGTCAACATGGCGCTCGCCCCCCGTCAGACGGGGTCGAGCATCAAGATGTTCATCCTGGCGTCGGCGCTGCAGGCCGGGGCCCAGGCGGGCGACCTCCTCGACGGCCTGCTGCCCTGCACCCTGCCGAACCCCGACGACCCCACCGACCCGTTCACCATCCAGGGCGGTCCCAGCCGTGGGGTCGTGACCCTCGCGGAGAACACGTGGGCGTCCACCAACTGCGGTTTCGCCCGCCTGTCACAGATCGTCGGCCTGAACCGCGTGGTCGACACCACGTACCGCATGGCCGGGTCGGTGTACCTCAACCCTGACATCCCCGCCGACGAGCGTGAGCCGATCCAGCCGTTCGCCAGCTTCGCCACCGGTGCCAACGAGATGAGCCCGCTCGACATGGCGTCCGGTGTGCAGACCTTCGCCAACGAGGGCCTCCACAAGGAGGCCTACCTCGTCGAGCGCATCGACGACGCCGAGGGCAACGAGGTCTACACCCACTTCGACCCCGGCAGCCAGGAGATCGACCGCGCGGGAGCTCTCGAGGCAGTCGACATCATGAAGGGCGTTCTCACGCGGGGCACGGCCAGCAGATACCCGATGGACAACGGTCGGCCCGCGTTCGGCAAGACCGGTACCCAGGTCGACAACACCAACGCCTGGTTCGCCGGCGGCACGCGGCAGTTGTCCACCGCGGTGTGGGTGGGAGACCCCGAGGCGTACACGGAGATGCGCTACATCCCCGAGTTCCAGTCGGTCGGGGTCTGGGCCGGCGTCACCGGCGGCAGCATCCCCGCTCTGATCTGGAAGACCTACATGGAGGCGGCGCACGCTCTCCTTCCGGCCCTCGACTGGGAGGCGCCACCGGCACCCGAGCGGGCCAACGCCCGCCTGTACCTCCCCGAACACGAGTGCGTGTACGAGGTCGTCGGTTACAACGCCATCCCGCAGGGCACGGTTGCACCTGCTGAAGAACCGGACGCGGAGGAACCGGCAGTGGAGGGGCTGCTCGCCGCGCCCGTCGAGCCGGAGGAGCCCGCAGAGCCCGACGAGCCCGACGAGCCCGAAGAGCCAGCGGAGACGGGCCCCCCACAGACCCTTCCGCCGATCCTCGTGCCGATCACGGCGAAGGTGGGTGTCGGGACGACGATCCCGCCCGACGTGCTCGACCCGAACGCGCCGTTGCCGTCCATCGAGGCCAACAAGACAGTCGCTCGCTGCTAGTGCCGTGGCCACGATCCTTGTCGGCCTGGGCAGCATCGTGACCTGGTGGGATGAAGGAGGCGACCCGCGCGAACGTTTGTGGTCAGAGCACTCGCCGCGACGGTCTCGGACACCCGCTCCAGCTCGCGTGTCATTCCCTGGTTGATGGGCGGATGAAGGTCGGCCCACCCGAGCTGTCAGAATGGCGCCCGATGTCCGACATCCCTGAGCGACTCCTCACCCTCCAAACGATCGACACCGAGTTGGACCAACTCGTCAAGCGGCGCTCCAAGCTGCCCGAGCACGCAGCTGCGCTCCAGTGCAAGAGCGAGGTCGACGCCTGGGAGGCCCGTACTGCCGCGCTGCGCCAACGGCTGGCCGAACTGGAGTCGTCGATCGAGTCGGCCGAGGAAGAGGGTGCCGAGAAGCAGGCCGACAAGGAGCGTCTCGAAGCTCAACTGAAGACGATCATCGCGCCTCGCGAAGCCGAGGCACTGATGCACGAGATCGAGGGCGTGACCGCCCGCCAGGACGAGATCGACCTGGCCGAGATCGGGGCGCTCGAGGAGCAGTCGTCGGTCGACGACGACCTGACTGCCCACCTTGCCAGGGAGGGCGCCGTGCGGGACGCGTTGGCATCGGCCGCGGGCGCGCTGG